>JBDSPT010000082.1:0-6627 GCA_039930205.1 Opitutus sp.
GCCAATTCGTCGGGATCGACGAGTTGACGCCAGTTCATCCCCACCAACTCTTCCGGAGGGAATCCCATGATCCGGCTCAATGCAGCATTCGTCCGGACGATTTGTCCACGTAGGTCACTCTCAAAGATGCCGACGCTCGCCTGCTGGAAGACGGCGCGGTAGCGTTCCTGCGTTTCCTGCAGTGCGATGGCGGCGCCGCGCTCCGCCGTCACATCCTGGAAGACGATGATCGCGCCCGTAATCGCGCCTTGTGAATCGTAAGTGGGAGTGAGGTTGAATCTCGCGACGAAGCGGGTCCCGTCCGGCCGCTCCATCTGCGACTCATGGTTGTCGAACGAAATCCCGTCGCTGATTGCGCGCGCGAGATGTCGTTGAGCTTCGGGCAGGGGCTTCCCCTCGGCGGAGAGGACGAGGAAGCGTTTCGCGAAGGTGCTATAACTTTCTCCGGGCGTGGGTTTCGACCGCCAGATTTCCGCTGCCCGACTGTTGAAATAAATGACGTTTCCCTGTGCGTCGCAGGCAATGACGCCGACAGGCATAATTCCGACAAGCTGCTCAAATCGCGCTGCACTCGCCGCGAGTTGGGCCGCCGTCGTTCGCCGAACCTCGGCAAGATGAAGAAGCGACTGCACCCTCGAGAGCAGCTCCCGTGCACTAAACGGTTTCGTCAGGTAGTCGTCCGCTCCTGCGTTCAATCCCTCGACTCGCGATGGCTCTCCGGCCCGCGCAGAGAGCAGGATGACAGGAAGCGTATTGGACTGCGGATCCGCGCGCAACCGGGAGAGCAGCCCGAATCCGTCCAATTTCGGCATCATGACGTCGGCAACGATCAGGTCCGGCCGCCAACGTTCGATGAGCGACAAAGCGGCCTCACCATCCTCGACGGCAATGACTTCGTAGCGGTCATCCAGCAAGCGCTGGACGTAGGCGCGCATGTCCGCGTTGTCGTCGGCGACGAGAATCCGGTGGACGCCTTGCACGGATTTCGCCGAAGGCGGCAGCGCGACCTCTCGAGGCAGCGCTTCATCCACGTAGGCGGATCGTGTCACCGAAACTTCGTGACGCAGTGCGCCGGGTCGCGCTTCGCCCCGTGGCGCGTGGCCCGCAGGAATCGACACGAGAAACGTGCTGCCTTCGTCGACGGTGCTCGTGAGCGTGGTCGTTCCGCCGTGCAGGTGAACGAGTTCCTGCACCAGCGCGAGTCCGATGCCCGTGCCTTCGTGCGTGCGACTGCGCGCGTGCTCCACCCGGTAAAACCGACGAAAGATTTCCGTTTGATGTTCGGGTGCGATGCCTACCCCGGTGTCGCGCACGCGTAATTCGAATCTGCCCTCCACGAATCGCAGGCTGACCTCAATTTCTCCTTGATGGGTGAACTTGCACGCGTTCGAGAGGAGATTGAACACGATCTTTTCCCAAAGATCGCGATCCACGTACGCCGCTTCCGGTGCAGGCTCGCAGCGCACGATAAGGCGCAGGCCGGCCCCTTCGATGGCGGACCGAAACACGGCGGCAAGCTCCGCGGTAAGCTCCGGCAAATCCACGGCCTCGAAGTTCGCTTCCAGCCGTCCGGCCTCCAGTCGCGAAAAGTCCAGCAAGGTGTTGACCAGCTTGAGCAGCCGCAGGCTGTTGCGATGCGTGGTCTCGAGACGCTCCCGCACTTCGCTGGCGAGGGGAGGGGAAATTGCGCCGCCCATCAGTTCCTCCAATGGCCCGAGCATCAGCGTCAGTGGCGTGCGAAACTCGTGGCTGACATTGCTGAAGAAATCGGTCTTGGCGCGGTCGAGTTCCGCGAGCGCCTCCGTGCGCCGGCGTTCTTCGGCGTGTGCCCGGGCGTTGGATACGGACATGGCCACATGACGGGTGATCGTCTCAAAGAACGTTTCGTAGTCGCGACCGGGAGGGCGGCGGGGACTTTGACCGAGCACGACGAATCCGAACGGCACCGGTTCACCGGGACGCACAATCGGTAGCACCATCGCGCGCTCGAGGGGCTCGGGCCAGGGTCCGGCGTGCAGCGCATCGTGCTGGCCCGGTACGAGGGTGCGGGTCAGTGGCAGACCGGTGCGGATGACCTCGCGAAACTGCCACACGTCGCGAGCCTCGTCAGAATCCAGCGGCACGCACCCGGGCACGAGTTCGTGCGGGGCGGCGATGCCCAGTCGCTCGACGCAGCTGGCGCTGCGACGGTCCTCCGAGATGAGGTAGAACAAACCGAAGGGAACGTCGTGAGCGTTGAGCTTGAGGACGTCGCTGGTAATTCGGCAGGCTTCTTCGGCCGAGGTGGCGGATGGCGCGCGTGCTCCGAGATCACGTAAGGTGCCGAGCCGGCGTTCGGCGACCACCTGCACGGTCGTCTCAGTGATGGCAGTGAAAACGCCCCCCACGGATCCGTCTTCGATTCGGGTCGGCGCGAAGGAGAAAGAGAAATAGCACTCCTCGTGGTAGCCGTGACGGCGCAGCACGAGCAGCAGGTCATCGCACCATGATGCCTGGCCCGTCGACTCCACCGTCTCCAATATCGGACGAATCGAACTTTCCCAGACTTCCGGCCAGACGGTGATATAACTTTCACCCAGCGCCCACGGATGTTTGGTCCCGAGGATCGGCGTGTAGGCATCGTTGTAAAAGTAGAGCCGATCGGCGCCCCAGATGATGCAGATGGGATGGCGCGACGCCAGACAGATGCTCAACGCCGTCCGCAGGCTCTGTGGCCAGTTTTCAACTACACCGATCGGCCGCTTCGACCAGTCGATCGCGCGCAAAATCGCTCCCGCCTCACCGCCGCCGAAGAACGGATCACCGACGGGCCCGGGCACGGGAGCGCCAGGAGCAGAATTCACGCGGTCGGACATTGTTACTCGCGACCACCCGTGGTGCGCGGGGCAGCAGTGGATTCCAAGCGCGTCGGTAACACAAAAGAAAATTCCACGCGTCCATCTTCCAGCGCGATGAACTGGCAGTACCCATGGTCGTGTTCGACGAGTTCACGGACGATCGCGAGACCGAGGCCCCGCGGGGCGCCCGGTTCGTGCAGCCGATGGAACGGGAAAAACATCTCCGACTGCTTTCCGGGCGAAACCGTCCCTTCGTTGCGCACGAAGAACCGGGTGCCTTCGCCCTCAGTGGTCCAGCCGGCTTCGATGTTGGTCCCGGGTTTTCCGTGCTGAATCGCATTGGCGAGCAGCGTACGCCAGGCCGCTTCGAGTCCGTTCTCGTGTCCCTGAACTTTCGGCCAGGCGGAAGGGTAAGTGAGAGCAGTTTGCGACTTGTTGAGTCGGCCTTCGAGTTGCTGGAATGCGTTCCAGAACGGGGTGAACATATCGAGCACCCGGGCGGGTTCCTGCGACGAGCTGGCTCGCGCAAAAAAACTCGCTCGCTCGATCAGGCTCACCAGACCTTCGGTGGAATCCAGAATTGGCTGAACGAGCGGCATATCGGCTGGCGCATCTTCGGCCAGGATCTCGCGTAACATTTCGGCCGTGGTCAGCACGCCGCCCAACGGCGTGCGGAGGTCATGTGCAATGCGAGTACCGAACGTTGCCAGGTTTCCGCGCAGTCGCGCGTGGGCCCGCACCAGTTCAAGGTGCTGCCACGAACTGCGCACGACGCGCGCAATTAACGGCTCGTTCCAGTCAGCGCGATCCACCGGGTCGGGATCCAGGGCTGCGATAGGCGAGGTGCGCAGCAGGATGATGGCCCATCGCGGAAGGTCGCTGGCGTCACTTGCTTTGCGAAGTTCGGCGAGTGTGTCGGGTGCAAGATCGCATGCGATCAGCAGAGCTCCGCCGGTCTGCGTGTAATGGGCACGTGGAAGCGCGGCGGCCTCGGAACGATCGACAATAGCCGTGTTGGCGAAAACAGAACGTACCGCCGCCGTCGTTACAGCGTTGTAGTCGGGAGGCCCCGGGAGTCGAAAAATCGGCGGATATCCAGGGGCAGCGGTCAGCACGGAGATGCTCGTAGATAGCGGCTCTGGCCGAAGCAATTTCTTTTCCTGCCCGTGCGTGAAGTCGCCCCGCTCGTCGGTGAATTCCCGTTGTCCGGGATGGAAAACTCGGGTCAGGCAAGCTCGGCGAACCGGTGCCAAAGTGCTCTCGGGCAATTGTGAGGTCAGTGTCGTCCAGCCCCGTCGAGCTCCAGCGGAGACCCGAGCCGTCCCCAGAATGATTCCGGCATCCGAACGGGGAGAAGACCATGCCGGGCACGCCGGCACCGTTATGAACTTCGCAGAACACCGCCTTTGCCCCGCGGCGAAACTGCTCGATCCAAGAGGGATCCGTACCGTCGAATGCCGGCAAACCGGTGACATCCGTCGTGGGACGGTCATTGGCCGCACGACCGATGCGACAAGGATTCTCCGATCTCGACGGCATGGTTAGTCGAAGGGCTGGTTCGGCCGTATCCAGTTTTGTCCATCACGATATCCTCCGGCCTGGGAGCGCCTCGGTGCAACTCGCAGCCTGATAACGGGACTCGCTGCGTCTTTTCTGTGGCGTTCGCGTCAACCGAACTGGTTCCATCACCTGACATGTTTTCACCTACTCTCCGTTTTCCGCGTTCATGATGAGGGCACGCTGGCTGGCTTTTCTCCTGAGCAGCGCGGCGGTCGCGCAGACTCCGGCCGTGCCACTGTCACCGGTTTTCGTGACCGCCACACGGGCGACGGAGGCGGTGGAGTATGTGCCATTTTCTCATGCTGCGATTACAGGCGACGAGCTGCGTGCGATGCCCAACGTGACCGTTGATGGCGCGCTGCGACACATCCCTGGGTTCAGCTTGTTTCGCCGGACCGACAGCCTCGTGGCGAATCCCACCGCGCAAGGCGTGTCGCTGCGGGGACTGGGCCCGAGCGGTGCCAGTCGCTCACTGGTGCTGCTGGATGGTGTGCCGCTGAACGATCCATTCGGCGGGTGGGTGTCGTGGAGCAAAGTCCCGCGTGAATCGCTCGCCGGCATTGAGCTCGTTCCCGGCGCGGGTGGAACCGCTTGGGGTAACGCGGCACTGGGTGGCGTCATCCAGCTGTTTACGGAGGCGGCCGACGCTGCGCGCCTTCGCTTCGCCGCGCGCGCGGGAAGTTTTCAAACCAATGATTTCGAAGGACAGCTGACGGAGACGGTCGGACCCGGAGCGTTACAGCTGCTCGGCCGCTATTTGTCGACGGCTGGATTCCACACCGTCGCGCTGGAACGACGTGGCACGATCGACAGGCCAGCGAGTAGCCGGGCGCGTTGGCTGACAGGTCGATGGAGCCAGGAGCTGGGGTTGATCAGCGCCACACTGACGGTGCGGCGCTTCGGCGAGCGACGAGGCAACGGGACGCCGTATCAGCAGAACAGCTCAGACGAGACGTTTGCCTCGGTGGCGGTGAGCGGGCGGACCTCGACGAACTTTCGCTGGAACGCGACCGCGTACGCGCAAGGCCAGGACTTCTCGAGTACCTTCAGCTCGGTGAATGCCACCCGTACGGCCGAAATTCCCGCGAGCAATCAGTTCGCGGTCCCGTCGACGGCGATTGGATTGGCCTGGGTGGGCGAATGGGCGGGGGCGGGTCAGGCGCGCACGAGTTTCGGGGTCGACGTGCGAGATGTGCGCGGCGAAACCCGCGAGGATTCGGCCTTCGTGGTGGATGCGTTCACGCGGCGACGTTTCGCGGGTGGGCGACAGACGACGGGTGGCGCCTTCGTCGTCCAGAGTCGCCCGCTGACGGAGCACATCCGTGCATCATTCGGCGTGCGAACAGACGTGTGGCAGGATTTCAATGGCCATCGCCGTGACTGGCTCAATGGAGCGATCGTCAGCGACGAACGTTTCGGGAATCGCGACGGTACGGCGCTGAGTCCGAGTGCGGGGCTCATTTGGAAGGCGACGGATGGCCTCACGCTGCACGTGAGCGGACAGCACGCGTTTCGTCGGCCGACGTTGAACGAGCTGTATCGGCCATTTCGCGTCGGCAACGTGATCACTGAAGCAAATCCCGACCTGAAGACCGAAAACGTGACGAGTGGTGAAGTCGGCGCGCGGCTCGACCTGCAACCGTTTGAATTTTCCGCGACCGCTTTCCGCAACGAGCTGCATGATGCGGTTGCGAACGTCACGGTGGCACGAGGGCCCGGAACGTTCCCCGGCATCGGCTTCGTCCCGGCCAATGGCGAAGGACGGCGACGACTCAATCTGGATCGTGCGCGCGTCCAAGGTGTCGTGCTGTCAGCCAGGTGGAAACTCCGGTCGATGATCTCGGCCGACGTCCAGTACCTGTACAACGAAGCGACGGTGACACGTGCCCGTGTGGCGCCCGGGTTGGAAGGTTTGCGACTTGCTCAAGTTCCCCGGCACAGCGCCTCGGCCGGGCTGATGTGGCGTTCAGGGAGGTGGTCCCTTTCGCCGCAAGTTCGGTTCATCGGCGAGCAGTTCGAAGATGACTCGAACCTGCTTCGACTCGCATCAGCGACGGTGATCGACGTTACCCTCAGCGCGCGGCTGAGAGCGAATGCGGAAGCGTTTCTCAGCGGAGAAAATCTCGCGGATCATCGGATCGAAACGGGGCGATCTTCGGATGGTTTGGTCAACGCCGGCACACCTCGCTTGTTGTTGGTTGGCTTACGTTACTGGCGTTGAGGGGAGGGC
>JBDSPT010000083.1:0-5481 GCA_039930205.1 Opitutus sp.
GAAATCGAGGCAACGCTCGAGGCTGCGCGGGCGGCATTTCCGGGACAGCGTATCGTCGCCGCATTTCAGCCGCACCTCTTCAGCAGGACGCGTGATTTCTTCGCGGCGTTCGCAGGCGCTCTTCAGCATGCCGACGCGGTTTTTCTGTGCGACATCTATCCCGCACGCGAGCACCCGATGGAAGGAGTGACGTCGGATCTGATCGCTTCGGAGATGCGCAAGGCAGGGAAGCGTCCGGCCTGGGAAGGGCCCCGCGATGACGCGGCCGGGGCGCTGCGGCAGTTTGTCCGCGAAGGTGATGTTGTTCTCACGATCGGAGCTGGTGACATCACGCGCACAGGGCCCGAGCTGCGCACGCTTCTCGAGCCCGCGGTTTGACCGAGCCCGTAGGAGAAGAGCGGGAACCTCCACGCACTGGTCTGCGACGCAGGTTTCTCGCTCTGCTCCTGCTTCTGGTCCTTCTTGCGCCGATCGCGCGGTGATCGCCGCCGAGAAGGGCGAGAAGGTTCTCCTCGTCCGCGTCGAGACCTCTCCGGAAGATCTCCGCGGCATGATCGCGGCCGAAGGCATTCTCACCGCCCGCGGTGGCGTGTCGTCGCACGCCGCGCTCGTCGCCCGCCAGATGGGCAAAGTCTGCGTGTGCGGTGCGGCGTCCTTGGAAGTCAACTACGACAACAAGACGGTCACGGTCGCCGGCCAGACGTTCGCGGAAGGCGACTTCCTCTCGATCGACGGCACGGCGGGCACGGTTTACGCCGGCCAGATCCCCACCGCTTCCTCAGAAATCATCGCCGGTCTCGTCAATGATGACAAAGCCGCGCAGAGCACGGAGAAGTTCAAGAGCTTCACCCAGCTGATGAAGTGGTGCTCACAGGCCACCAGACTGTCGGTCCGCACCAACGCCGACACGCCCGACCAGACCCGCATCGCGGTCGCGTTCGGCGCGGTCGGTATCGGTCTCACGCGGACGGAGCACATGTTCTTCGAGGGAGATCGCATCGACGCAATGCGCGAGATGATCCTCGCTGACACGCTCTCCGACCGTCAGGCCGCCCTCGCGAAGTTGCTGCCTTATCAGCGCGACGATTTCTTCGGAATCTTCAAGGCACTGAAGGGATTCCCGGCCACGATCCGCTTCCTTGATCCGCCCCTTCACGAGTTCCTCCCGAACTCAAAGGAGCAGCAGATGGACCTCGCCCGGAAGCTCAATATTCCAGTCGAGAAGATCATGCACCGGGTGCACGAACTTCATGAGTTTAATCCGATGCTGGGTTTCCGCGGCTGCCGTCTCGGCATCAAGTATCCAGAAATCACCGCCATGCAGGCGCGCGCCGTTCTCGAAGCGGCCGCGGATGCGACGAAGGCTGGGTTCAAGGCGAAGCCCGAGATCATGATCCCGTTGGTCGGCTTTAAGAAGGAACTCGATCTCCAGACCGCGCTCGTTCACGAAGTCGCCGCGGCCGTGCAGAAGGAGAAGAAGGTCAAGATCAGCTACTCGGTTGGCACGATGATCGAAATCCCACGCGGTGCTCTCACCGCTGACGAAATCGCTCAGACGGCTGAGTTCTTCAGCTTCGGTACGAACGATCTCACGCAGACCTGCTTGGGCATGTCGCGCGATGATTCCGGTTCCTTCCTCGGTGCTTACCAGGAGTCCGAGATCATGAAGAAGAACCCGTTTGCCTCGATCGACCAATCAGGTGTCGGCAAGTTGATGGCCATCGCGATCATCAAAGGCCGCGAAACCCGTCCCGACATCAAGCTCGGCATCTGTGGCGAACACGGCGGTGATCCCGATTCCGTAAAGTTCTGCCACAAGCTTGGCCTGAATTACGTGTCGTGCTCGCCTTATCGCGTGCCGGTTGCCCGCCTCGCCGCCGCGCAAGCCGCGGTCATGGAGAAGCAGGCAGCCAAGAAGAAGTAAGCGGAAGCATTTCTGAATTTCTCGAGCCCCGTGCCCTTACCGGCGCGGGGCTTTTTGTTGTTGGGATTGGAAGCTCAGGGTAGCGGCAGGCGGCCCGCCTGCCATTCTGTCATGCAGCAACAGACCCAGCAGGCGCGGAGGCCTGCTGCTACACCGATCGCCGTACGCGTTCGCCATCCCACCATCCTTGTTCCGGCTGAACAGCTTGCAGCCCACTTCGGCAAAAACTTGCCTTCAGGAAAGGTCCGAATGTCCCGAACTATGAGCGCGCCTCCATGACAGACACAAAGACTCAAATCACAGATATTCTTATCCAAGACTGCATTGTCCGGGCGGTACAAAGTGTCTTCCGGACCATGATGGGGCAGGAAGCCAGGTTCGTCGGACAGGTTGCGGCGGAACCTTGCACCATCCCGCTTACCGCCTCCCAAATCATCGGAAGCGTCGGTTTCATCGGTGGCGCCAACGGCCTGATCTACCTTTGCCTGTCAGAAGAGTTCGCCAAAATTGCCAGCGGCAAGATCCTGGGCATGACCCAGGCCGAAGTAGAATCACACGGCAATGAGGTCATCCACGACGCCATCGGCGAAATCACGAACATGACGGTGGGCGGTTTCAAGAACACGCTGTGCGACCTCGGCTTTCCTTGTAAGCTCACCCTGCCCGCGATCGTTCGCGGCCACAATCTGAGCATCGCCTCAATCAAGGCGGCGACCCGTCACGTGTTTCATTTCGACTGCTCCGGACATCGGATTGTTGCCGATATCCAAATCAAAGCAGAGTAAGTGAGTTGAAGCACAGGCCTCGGGTCGTTCCCGGCAGCCATGCTACAGAGCCGGACGGGATGGGATGCCGCACCCCTGCGACGTCAGCCTTCGTCGGATCCATGAAATGGAAGTAGCCAACGTCGTGAGACGGTGGACGCGCGCGCTCCACCATTTTATCTAAGACGTAGCCACGCTCGTGAGAGCGTGGACACTTCGGGCTCAGGGGCGTGACAGTCCTCGCCTCTCGGGCCTGGCTACACCCTTACCGACTAGCCCTGAAACGAAGCTATATCCCGCCAGCTTCGATCAGTGCGTACATTCGCGCGGCACATTCGTCGCAAATGCCGTGAGTGATAACAGGCAACGATCCCGATTCTAAAAGTCGCGAGGACTCGATCGCCTCCTCGACTGCCATCCAGGTATCGGCCGGTCCTGCGATCCGCTGGCACCAACTGCACATCCGGATCGAACCAACGCGCGGCATCACGTTTGAATCGAGCAAGGCGACCGAAGGCCGAGCCTGCTCACTGGCGAGGGTGGACGTAAACCTGACGTTATCGTTTTCCGACTGCTCAACCCGCATCTCAAAGATGCGCCGGAACGCAGGGACATCACAGCGGTAGTGGAACTGCACCATCCTGCCCGACCGGACCAGCGCCACGATGTGTCGGTAGAGATCAATCGTAGTCGGATCGGAAATCGACGCCCATAGACTTTGGCCGACAACCTGATGGTCGCTGCACGCATCACCCGCGCCGCTGTCATTCGCCGACCTCGTCCAGCCCTCGTTGACGTGCGAAATGCGGTCCTCGTCATCGATCTGGTAGATGATTTGGCCCACGCCGCGACATAAACGCTCCTGTCATAAATCTTTCAACGGGAATTCCCCAGTGGCCTCATAATTGCAGGCTGCCGAACGAAGGAATGCGTTGGAGACACCGGGCGGCACACTAAAAAACCTTCGCCGCGTATATGTGGTTGCCGAGTTTCGGCGCGCCCCTTGCTTGTGAGCGCACGTCTCTTTCTCCGTATGCCCTCATCGCCTTCACCCGTCTCTGCCTCCCGGCTGCTCCCGTATATCAACCTAAAACTTCGCGAGCTCTCCCAACCCGGAGTAGCACTCGCGAATGACGACGGATTGGGTGATTTGGTCGGTAATTTCGTTGCGCTCAGTCGCGAAAAGGACCGCGCCCTCGCCCGCCATCTTTGTCCAGTCGATCAGAGAATTCAGAACTTCCTCTTCGACTACCTTGAGAATGTCGTCGAAGCACCGCGGCTTCCCGGTTCCACCTTCGTGCTCGATCGCCCGGGCCTTTCCCGCGCTCTCTCGCTGCCGCCTTCGCGCGACGAACATCAGAGCCCGATCCTGACGTCGCGGCGCGTTCACCAGGGCGTCTTGCACAATCCGCGGAGCGACCGCCGGACCACGCAAGGCATCTTCCACGTCGCGGAAGGTGGCCTGCCCATTCCCGACGACAAAAAAGCCGTACCGGCCGCAGTGTTCGGGCGTATGCTGAGCATCGCGCTTCAGCCGCCGGCCAATCTCCTGGAGCTTCCCTTCACCGCCGCCGAACCGGCCAAAGCCGGTTGTTTCGTGTCCCTCTATCTCCGTCCGGTGGTGGTCCCATCAGTTCCCGGCTTCACGCCCCAGCGCTCGATGGAGACGCGTCTATTCGCGCCGGGCAGCCTCGTGGCCAATCTCGATTTTGTGGAGAGCATCTTTGGCAACGCGGGAGATCCGCATCTTCCCGAGCACGACGCCGCCCTCGATCCTGAGAGTTGGACGGGCCACACCGGGTGCATCATCCTCGCCACGCATCTCAACGGTTTGAAGAAGGCGGAGGTCGGGCTCCCAGAATGGGGCCAAGCCACTCCGCGCCAGCAACGCGATGGCATGTGCTGGAAGAATCCCGACGAACTCTACAACGACGGCGGAGCCTTCAAGCTGACCGCGCGCAACGCCTCGGGCGTCGTTGTGACCATGATTTCGGACAATTATTTCGGGTACTGCAAAAAGGAGGTGAAGACTCAGATCAGCTTTGCCGCCAACTTGCTCGGACCCGCCGAAGAAGAGCACGCCGGTGGAGCGATTGTATTCCCGAGCTACGATCTCGGCGAAGACTTCCAGCTGAGTACCTACGTTCCGATCGTCAATCACACCTTCGCTGAAGCCATGTCGCTCCTCGGCGACGCGGCGGAACTGCAGGCGGGAGGTTGGGCACGTGACCGGGCCAATCCGGATATTTTCTACGTGCCCCAAGATGCGCGATTCGATCTGCGCACCCAACGGATCACGTGGCTCGATCGCGCGGGCGGCCAGCAAAGCCTCAAGCTCCTCCCACGGCAGACCTACGTGCTGCCTTCCGGCTACAAGGTCGAAATGGCCAAGCCCGACGAAGGCCGGCGCTGGCGGCTTCGCGGTACCACTGCGGAAGGGTTGCTGTGCCACAAGCCGTGCACCGTTTCCGGCGGCGGAAAATCTGAGATCTCAAAATCCATCGCCGACGCAACGTTCACGGGCCCGGTCTTCGTCAGCGATCTGGTCAAGGACCTGGACATCGTCGATTCGATCCTGCGCTACGACTACTCGAAGCGATTCTGCGATCTGTCACGCAATGTGGTCCGGGGTCGTCCCATTCTCGACTTCCGTCGCTCGCTCGGTTCAGTGGTCAAACTCCTGAGTCGCAGTCCGGACTACACCGAGGAGTACAACCAATGGTTGTCATCGATTCCCCGATACGTGCGCGACCTCGTGATGATCGTGAAGCGGGCCTACAAACCCGAGTGGGG
>JBDSPT010000084.1:0-4547 GCA_039930205.1 Opitutus sp.
CGAGACGGATGTTCGCTTCATCTTCAGCGATGAGAATCTTCGCGATCATGGAAGGCTGACGATGAATTCGGCCCCGCCGCCGGCGCGGGGTTGATAAACGATATCCCCGCCCATGCCGCGCGCGAGCTGACGAGCGATGCTCAACCCCAACCCGGCGCCGGATTTCTCGGCGGTGAGCGCTTCGTCCACGCGATGAAACTTTTCGAAAATTCGCTCTCGCTGGTCCGCCGGGACGCCGGGACCTCGATCGGCCACCTGGATGCGTGCGCCGCCCTCTGACTGCACCGTGGCGCCGACCAGCACCTCGCCACCGGCGCCAGCATACTTCACGGCGTTGTCCACCAGGTTGAGCACGATCTGCTCCAGCGCATCGCGATCGGCCATCACCTGAATCTTCGAGTCGGGCAGTTCTCTTGTCACCGTCAGGCCCGCCTCCGCGACGCGCGGCCCATGCGTCTCCACCAGCCGGTTAAGTTCGGTGACCAGATTGAGCCGTTCGAGTTGAAACTTCTTCTGGCCTTGTTCGAGCCGGCTGAAATCCAATGCATTGTTCACGAGCCGGGTAAGCCGCTCCGTTTCCCGACCAATCGTCCTCAGAAATTGGTTACCTTGGTCCGGGTCCCGCACCCTGCCCTGCTCGAGCAGCTCCGAGTAAAGTCGGATTGTGGTGAGCGGCGTCTTGAATTCGTGAGAAACATTCGCGACAAACGACGTCTTCTGCACCGCTTCAAGTTCGCTCCGGCGCGCCTGCCTCAGCAACAGATATCCCCCGGCAAGAATCGCCGTAACGAAGAGCGCCAACAATACCGCACTGGCTCGAAAGAATCCCAAACCGCCGGAGTCGCTCGAAGTTGGAAACGTCAGATAAGCCACCACTTCCCATCCGGGCAGACTATCACGCGAGAGCGGCACCCGTGCTGCGGCCGGACCCCCGGCGACCACGGCCCCGACTTGGTGCAACACTCGCTCCTGTCCGTCACGTAGAGCATAGCCTTCGTCAGGCTCGACCTCCGCCGGTAATGCACCGCCCAACCGGCTCACCAAGGCCGTAAGCTCAAGTTCCACTCCGCGCACGCGATCTCCTGGATGCGGTTCCACCCAACCGATCAGGTGTGGCCGGCCATCGACCGTCTCCACGATCCAACCACGCCGGCCTTGCACCGGGAGCGATGCTTTCGCCTCTGCCACGACTGCGGCAGGGGCCATCGCAGCCTGACGACCCGGGAGGGCCGCCGCCGAGCCCGCCGCGGCCAACCGCTGTTTCGCCCCACCGTTTTCCGCCCCGGATCCCGATCTTCCTGCGTCGGCCAGGCTCGCCGTTTTCTCTTTCAGCGCGAAATCGGCTTTGCTTATCGCATCGGACTCCGCCGCGACCCGACCTGAAAATGACGATGGGTAGTCCCGCGCCTTCGCGAGCTCCTGGACGTCCTTTCGAGCCGACTGCACCTGGGCCACATTGCTTGCGATTTTTTTACGCTGCAGGGCTTCGTCGGTCACGGGACTGGCCATCTCTTCGCGCTTCGCATCCCCAAACGCAGCTTGCGGGGCCCATGGCGGATTTGACCGCAGCCGGTTCGAAAACCGTCGGATAAACCCCCGTCCGTCTTCGGTCCCCTCATTCGACGGACGAATCAGCCGCCCATCCGGCTCGGCGAGAAACGTGGTACGAACGAGCGGATTGTTCTTCTCCCAATTGCTGAGAAACGTTTCGAGGCTGTCGTCTGGCTCCGTCGCCAGCGTGTCCAGCAGCGCCGCTTGAACATCACCGACCAGCAACTCGACATTCTCGACGACGAGCCGCGCCCGCGCGAGCGCGGCGGCGCGTCGCGCCTCTTGCGCGTAGCTTCCCTGCGCCGAGATGCGCGCCTGCTCGCGCCGCAACAGCTGGATCGCCACTCCGCCAACGACGATCGTGGGCACGATCAACAGCAACCAATAGAAAAACATGCGACGCGAAGCGGGCGACACAATGGACATCCTGAATTAATTGTTTCGATTGGAAAGCCACGAAAATGCCAGTCCTCCGAAAGACGTTTCGCAGCGCGGAAATTCTCGAACAGACGAAGAATCCTGTGGTTCGAGGGCGAGCCGGCAGGCTACAGCATTTTTATAACCGACGGAGCCACGCTCGTGAGAGCGTGGCTCTTTGAGCTCGGGGACATGCCCGTCCACCCCCTCGCGGGCGTGGCTATACGATGGCTGACTTTGCTCCGGGCGATCACTGGATTTGAGCCCCGTCGCCTTCGGCTCGGTACCTTACTTCGTTCAGCAGGACGAATTGGAAGAGAATGAACTGCGCCACCGGGTGAGAGGGCGCAGCTCGGGTTTAAACCGTGCTGACGGTTCAACTACGTTACCGGCTCGAGGAGGACTGTTGCGCTTTAGCCTGCGCACTTTCGGCGCGGTAGGCTTTTCGCTTGGCGTTGTCCAAACCCTCTTTTGCGAGACGATCCGCTTCCGGCGCGGCGGCAGCGGCCACCTGACCGACCGCGGAATTGCCATAGGTCTTTGCCATTTGCGTCAGCTCGGCGCTGCGTTCCCGCAAGACGGCGGCGGCGGCGGCGCGATGATTCGAGTCAACCAACGCGACCGCCTCATCCTTGGCCACCGCCAGCACATTGGTCGCATAGTCAGCCTGAACTTTGTGATCCGCGGAGGCGACCACCGCCGAGCGGCTCTCGCTGAATTTGATCGAGCGCTTCGCCGTGAGACTTGCCTGACGCTGATTCACTGCGTCCTCGAAGTTGATTCGAGCACTTGCGATTTCCTTTTCAATCCCGGCGGCGGAAGGCGCAATTTCCACTTCGACCAGCGCGAACTTCTCCTGGCCACCATAGAGTTGGTTGAGCTTCAGCTCAGCGCGCTGACCATGGATCGACCCTTCGCGTCCAACAAACGCGATCGGGCGCACACCCTCGGGGAAATCAATTTCGATGACGACGCGACGCGCGACCACGTTCAACACATCGCCCAACTCGGCGGCGAAAATGCGCGAAAGGTCCGAGCTGTTCTCGACGAAGTAGGTATTGCCGTCACTGCGTTGGGCGAGGCGGGCCATAAGATCCTCGTTGTAGCCCAAGCCAAGGCCGATCGTCGTGACGGAGATGCCTTCCTTCATGAGTGAAGCGCCGAGCCGGCCAAGTTCTTCGGGCGAACTCGGCCCGACATTCGCCAGCCCGTCGGAGAGCAAGATCACGCGGTTAACGTACCGCCCGTCCTCGGCGTGTCGCCGAACTTCGGATGCGCCACGGGAAACTCCGCCGTAGAGCGCGGTATTGCCGCCAACCTCGATGCCGCAGATTGCGCGTTCAAGCTCTCGACCGTTGCCGAGGCGTTGCGCAGCAATCAACGTCTGTACTTGTGTGTCGTAGACGATTAACGAAACGAGATCGTCCGGCGCCAAACGACGCACTGCCTCCAAAGCGGCATCGCGTGCATGCGAGATCTTTTCGCCGGCCATCGATCCCGAGCGATCGATCACGAGTGCGAGGTTTACAGGCGGGCGCAGATCGCGCCGCGGAAGCTGCAAGCAATCCAGTCCGACTTTCACGATGGCTTTTTCCGTGCTGTCGGCCGGAAGGACGGTGCGGTCGACGTCGATTTGGAGGCGGACGTAGTCGTTACCGGATCCGGCGGCGGCTTTGGCGGAGGCGGTGGAATGAGTGCCGACGGCGAGCGACAACGCGCAAACGAGCGCGGCCGCGAAAGAAGTGATGAGGCGATGTTTCATAATGATCTGGGTAGGTTGACCCGATCATTAAACCACGAATCGCCCCCTGGGTTGTCAGGCCCAGGTCAGCCAATTGTCAGGTGATTGTCATGCGATATGGAGCTCCGAAGGCGTGAACAGGCTGAGTTTTGAATTTGGAACTCCGGAAACAGGCGCATACGGAGTCGGATGGTCATTCCGAGTGCGACGCAGATACCGAGCCGCAGGCGACACGGCTCGAATCAAGTGAATCGGCGGCCGTCGCGTCCCGGCCAAAGTCGCACTGGAGTCTTCGCTACGCTGCTGATGAATCCCATTTTGTCATTGCGAGCCGGCTTGCCGGCGTGGCAATCCAGCTGAAATTTCAGAGGGACGGCCGCGTCGCTTTGGTCCTCGCCATGACGTGATGAGTTCATCCGCACTGTCCACTTAACGCGCCGTTGGTCGCTGCGCTCAGAATGACCAACAGGGAAAGACTCTCGGAGATGCTCGACCATCAGCGGCCAACGCTTGAATGCCTGCTTTCCTTCCAGGGTCGTCACACCGCGTCAGGACCGCCCTCTCCACGTCCATCGACATCACATCCCCGCCAGCAATCGTCGCAGGGTTTCGTCGACGAATTTGGGATTCGCCTTACCCTTCCCTGCTTTCATCACGGCGCCCTTGAAGCCGTTGATCGCGCTTTCCTTGCCGGATTTGAATTCCGCGAGCGACTTCGGGTTGGCGGCGATGGCGTCGCGGCACCACTGCTCGAGTTCGCCGGAGTCGGTGGCGACTGCGGTCAGACCTTTTCTGGCTACAACAACGGACGGCATTTCTCCTGTGGCAAACATGTCGG
>JBDSPT010000085.1:0-7953 GCA_039930205.1 Opitutus sp.
TAGTACTCACGGACCTGCTCCCAATAATCGGAGAACGCGTTGAGCCGATCGAGATCGAGCTGCGTGTCGCGCGGCGTGTGCTGCAGCGCCGCGACGACAGAATTAAGATTAGGCTGCGAGGTGCTTCCGCTCATCGACGCGAGCGCCAGGTCGACCACGTTCACCCCGGCGTCACTCGCCCGGAGAATTGAGGCCGCCGCAATGCCGCTCGTGTCGTGCGTGTGAAAGTGGATCGGCAATCCGATTTCTTCGCGCAAGGTCTTCACCAGTTTCTGCGCGGCGTAAGGCCGGCAGAGGCCAGCCATATCTTTGATCGCGAGGAAGTGAGCGCCCATCCGCTCGAGTTCCTGCGCGAGTTTCACGTAGTACGTCAGGCTGAACTTGTCGCGGCGGGAATCGAGAATGTCGCCGGTGTAGCAGATCGCGGCCTCACAGATCGCGTGCGTGTCTTGCACAGCGTCCATGCCCACGCGCAGATTCGGCAGGTAATTGAGCGAGTCGAAAATCCGGAAGATATCCATCCCGGAGGACGCCGCGTGCTTCACGAAACCCGCAACAATGTGATCCGGATAATTCGTGTACCCGACCGCATTGGCGCCGCGGAAGAGCATCTGGAAACAGATGTTCGGCACGCGGGCACGCAGATGGCGCAGGCGCTCCCACGGGTCCTCGTTCAAGAAACGCATGGCGGTGTCGAACGTCGCGCCGCCCCACATCTCGAGTGAAAAAAGTCCGGGCGCGAGATGCGCCACGCTGTTCGCACATGCCAGCATGTCATAGCTGCGCACGCGGGTCGCCATGAGCGATTGATGCGCGTCGCGGAACGTCGTGTCGGTGACCAGCAGGCGCTTCTGTTTCAGGGTCCACTCGGCGAACTTTTTTGGCCCAAGCTGGAGCAGAAGTTGGCGTGTGCCGGCGGGTGGTTCTCCGCGCGGCGCGGGAGGCGGCAGGGCCGCGAGCAACGATTTCTCGGGACGGTAACCCTTCGCGTGCGGGTTGCCGTTGACCACGACGTTACCGAGAAAATTAAGCAGCTTCGTCGCACGATCCCGCCGCGGCTTGAACGCGAACAGCTCAGGCGAGGTGTCGATCAACATCGTCGTCGCCTGACCGGACCGGAACAGCGGGTGCGCGATGACGTTTTCCAAGAACGGGATGTTCGTTTTGACCCCGCGGATCCGGAACTCGGTCAGCACGCGACGCGCGCGATTCATGGCGATCTCGTAGCTCTGACCGCTCGTGATGCACTTCACCAGGAGCGAGTCGTAAAAGGGCGTGATGACCGCGCCGGCAAAGCCCATCGCTCCATCGAGCCTCACGCCGAATCCGCCCGGTGAGCGATAGGCGAGCAGCCGGCCGTAGTCGGGAATGAATTTGTTTTCGGGATCCTCCGTCGTGATGCGGCACTGGATCGCGAAGCCGTTTCGCGGCACCTCGGCCTGGGCGGGCATGCCGACTTCCGGCGAGTGGAGCGCGTGGCCTTGCGCGATGAGAATCTGCGCGCGGACCAGGTCCAAACCCGTGATGACCTCGGTCACTGTGTGTTCAACCTGAATACGCGGGTTCATCTCGATGAAGAACCACTCGTGCCGGTCCAAATCGTAGAGGAATTCGATCGTACCCGCATTGTCGTAGCGGATCTCGCGCGCCATCCTGGCCGCCGCATCGCACAACTCGCGGACAACCTTTTCGGGCAAGCCGAAGCTCGGAGCGACTTCGACGACCTTTTGGTGCCGTCGTTGCACGGAGCAGTCGCGCTCATGCAGGTGGATCACGTTGCCGTGTTGGTCTCCGAGAATCTGCACCTCGATGTGCTTGGCGCGGGGAATGTATTTTTCGAGAAACACGGCCGAATTCCCAAACGCGCGACCGGCCTCGCCTTGGGCTTCATCGAGCAGCGACGCGAGATCGGCCGCCTTATGCACCACCCGCATTCCGCGGCCACCGCCACCGAACGCCGCTTTGATGATGAGCGGGAAGCCAATGGTCTTCGCGATCTTCAGCGCTTCGTCGCGGTCGGTGATCGCGTCCTCCGTGCCCGGCAGCACCGGCACATTGATCTTCTTCGCGAGTGCGCGGGCGGCGGTCTTGTCGCCCATCATCTCGAGCAGCTCGGGTCTCGGACCAACAAAGATGAGTCCGGCCTTCTGGCACGCGCGGGCGAAATCCGCGTTCTCCGACAGGAAGCCGTAACCCGGGTGGATCGCGTCGACGCCCTTCTCCTTCGCGACGGCGACGATGCTCTGGATGTCGAGGTAAGCGGCAACCGGGCCTTTGCCCTGACCAACCTGATAGGCTTCATCGGCTTTGTAGCGATGAATGTTGAGCCGGTCCTCTTGCGCAAAGATCGCGACCGTGCGCAGCCCAAGCTCCGTCCCCGCGCGAAAGATACGCACGGCGATTTCGCTGCGATTCGCAGCCATGAGCTTTTTGATGGGACGGACGGTGGGGGGAGAGTCAGGGGGTGGCATGCGTCGAGGAAATTGGGTTCTACGTTTCGTGACGGTTATGGCAACGGAAGATTGAAGCGGACCGTTAAGCCTCGCGACGAACACTTAGATCGAAGGGGTTGATCGGGACGGTCCGCCAATCCGGTTTTAACGGCTGATCTGCGCTGATTTTCCGGTCACGGAAGATTCGCCTAATCGGCAAATCAAGGCGCTAGGAACCGGTAGTTTGGATGTGGAACTCAAGGAAGGCCGGAACGGAGCGTCGTCACCATCGCGCACCTAGAGCCTTTTAAACAGAATTGTAGCCGAGTACCTGTCATTGCGAGAAGCGCAGCGACGAAGCAGTCCAGCTGGATCGCCACGGCGCGCTTCGCGCACCTCGCGATGACAATGAGGCGGCGTCCAGCTACCGTTTAAGTTAAACCGCTCTAATCGTATTCTTGCTCGTGATCGTCGTAGATCGAGGGTTCGTGGTTTTTTTTGGCCGGCTCTCACACCGTCCGGAAGGAGGGGCGGAGACCACGCTCTACCACGATTCCGTTCCGTTCCTGGATTCCTGAGGGCCACATTGAATACTCCCGTGACTCAGTCTCTGTGCCCTCACCGTCCCTCAGCGCCCTCTGTGTTCCAACATCCAACCGCCCACCAAACGGGTCCAAGCACGAGCACGAGCACGATTTACGGTGAGGCCGTGGGCCGCTGCTGGACCGCGTCTGACTTGAGTTCGAGGTCAGCTTCACACTCGGGCGAACCTCGCTCGAGCGCGCGACAAATCTCCGGGCGGCGATCGTAGAGACTGCAGAAGTAGGTTTTCCCGCCATCGGCCGCTGCTTGAATCTGCAACGCCGCACAATGGCCCCCGGTCATCCGCATGAACGCGCGATTGCCGATGAACTGCGCCACAAGCTCGGCCTCAGGGCCGAGTCGCTCCCAATCGTATCCGGTCACCCACACGTACTCGTCGCTCTCCGAGAAACAGCAGACGCCGCAGCGCTGGCAATTTGTCGGGATCGGACGAGCAGGGGTTGGGGAAATTGCGGACGACATGGCGGCCGGCTCGACAGCTCTCATGCGGCGGCGCAGGCGGCGAACCTTTTTCAACCGTCAACGCCGATGTCGCAGGAGGACGGAGCCAGGGATTGCGTCTCCACTCGTCGCGCTGTTGGTTCCCCGCGCTCCTCACTCGACTGCTCATGGACGCCTTTCAGCAAGCCCGGAAACTCATTGATGCCGCCCACTCGGCCGATCCGCACATCTCGGCCGACGGGCAACCGGACGAGCTGCTCTATGCCGAGCGAATGGAAAGTTGGGTTACGCGGGTCGCCGCTGAGCCGACGCCCCTGCTCAGACTTGCGGCTCGCTGTCAGCACCTGGAACGCTGGCTGGTTCCGCGCAGCAGCTTCCCAGCGGGCAAAGTCGGCTATCTCACTTGGAGAAAATCGCTTTACACCAAGCAGGCCGAGCGCGCCCGGTCCTTGCTCCTGCAGGCAGGAGTGCCGGTCGAGGAAGCGGCCGAGGTCGCCACGTGGGTTTCAAAAACGGGCCTGAAGACCAATCCCGGTACCCAGGCACTCGAGGATTCCGCGTGCCTCGTCTTCCTGGAAAACGAGATCAGCGCCTTTGCCACCCAGCACGCGGAGTATCCACGAGAAAAGTTCGTCGATATCATCAAGAAAACGTGGCGTAAGATGAGCCCTCGAGCCCAGGAGCTCGCGCTGGCATTGGATCTGCCGCCCGCGATCGCCGCACTCGTCCGCGACGCGGTGAGCACGCCGGCGACTTAGCCGGAACGATGCAGTCGAGATCCGAGAATCGTTGTAGCATCGGTCGTGAGACCGATGACCGGCGCGCTCCACCGCGCTTCCACCGTCTCACGACGGTGGCTACTTCCGACTACATGTAGCCGGCTCAGTCGAAACGAAGCAGTCGGAGAGATACCTCCTCGTGATATTGGAACTGCAGAGTCCTTTCTTAGGCAGTCCGCTTGCGGACGCTCCTGCGCTCGCGCGCGAGCTGCCTACGTCGAACTTCACCTGCATCGATAAGACTTAATCGATTGAGTGCGGAGGCGCGTTCAAACGCCCCGAACGAACCGGCCGTCCGTAGTCGGTCCGGTATCGATCAATCTGAAATCCCGAAACGCGTCGCACCCGCGGCGTTCACCGGATCTTCACGCAGCCGTCGCACAGTCGTCACGAAGAGAGGTTACCGTGAGAGAATGCTGTTCACTTCTGTTCGCTGTTTTGCGGCACCTTCCCCTGCTGCGGCGTTGCTGGCGCTATTGACGTGGGTTGCTCCGGGCCTGACGTCAGCCGCGACCCTCGGCTGGAACGCCGACGCGCTTTCCCAGTCCCTGGCGATCGCTGGCAAATTGCCCGTCGCGCCCGCTGGAGTCACGGACCTGGCGTTTGGTGAACTCTTTCGAGCACCGGTTGGACCGCTCGGATTGGAGTTCACCGACAAAGCCCGCCAGCTCGATGGCCAACGCGTCCGCGTGCTGGGCTTCATGGTTCATCAGGATCATGTCGCATCCGGCAAGATGATACTCGCACCCTTTGCCCTGACGACGGACGAGGCGGAATACGGTCTGTGCGACGATCTGCCCCCCGGCGTGGTGAGCGTGACCGTCCCGAAGTTCCACGATCGCGCCGTCCCTTTTACACCTGGTCCGCTGGTCCTGATCGGCCGGCTTGAGCTCGGACCGTCCACCGAAAGCGACGGCCGCGTCTTCCATCTTCGGATGATTCTGGACAACGAGGACGCATCCACGTCCGCCGCCGTCGCCCCTTAAATTCTCCAACCCCTCGCCTCTCTCCTCCATGAAAAACCACCTCTATCGTTTCCTCACCGGATCCGCTCTGCTGGCCGCTTCCGCTGCGTCCAGCCTCGCCGATCCCGTCGTTTCGCGTCTCACGCCACCGAGTTTGCTCTTCTCCACCGGTGTGGAGGGCGAACCCTACACTTCGCGCTTTCTGCCCGGTCAACGCTTCGATCTCCAGGCGACGGTCAGGCCTGACCCCGGTCAGTTGATCACCAGCGCGACGTTTTGGGTCGACGGCAAACCGGTTGGTGGGACCGTAACATTAGTCCCGTGCGACACCGCCAGGCTTCCCGCCAATACGGTCGCGCCCACGCTGCGCGCCCACAGCGTCTCAAACGCCGGCGTCCACACGCTCGCCGTGACCGCGCAACAAACTGATGGCAAAACCGTCACGGCAAGCGGCGAGTTTCAGATCATCGGGACAACCCCCGGCGGCAAAAAAGTTAAGAACGTAATCTACCTGATCGGTGATGGCATGGGCATCGCTCACCGCACCGCAGCTCGGATTCTCTACAAGGGCATGGCACAAGGCAAAGCCCTCGATCCGCTCGAGATGGACTCGATGGAAACCGTCGCGCTGTTCAAGACCGCGTCGTTGAACTCGATCATTACCGATTCCGCACCGGGCGCCGCGTGCTATTCGACGGGCAACAAGAGCAACAACAACCAGCAAGGTGTGTTCCCCGACGACACGCTCGCGAAGTTCGACAATCCGCGCGTGGAGTTGATTGGTGAATACCTCGGTCGCACGGAAGGGAAAGCTCTCGGGATCGTGACGACGGCTGACGTCTTCGACGCCACGCCGGCCGCGTTCGGCAGCCACACCCAGGATCGCGGCGCAGGCACCGGCATCTGCGACGGTTATCTCGACGAGCAGGTCGCCAAATCGAATCTCCGCGTATTGCTCGGGGGAGGACGCAAATGGTTTCTTCCGAGCACCACGATCGGATCGGCAAGGTCCGCCGCCACCGATAGCGTGCTGCCAGCTGAACTTGCCCAGGCATGGAAGGTGAACCCCGGCGCGACCGATCCAACGCGCAACCTATTGGGTGACTTCCAGTCTGCCGGGTTCACGTATGCTCCAACCAGGACGGCCTTGAGCTCAGTCGCGCCGGATGCGACACGACTCCTCGGACTCTTCGCGTTCTCGAACATGAACGTCGCGAAGGACAAGATCGATGGCCGCCGGGGAACCATCCCCGCCGGTGCCACTCATCCGGTCGTGGACGACTACGGTTTGCCCGATCAGCCGCTGCTCGACGAAATGACCGCGGCTGCGCTGGGCGTGTTGTCCAGGAACAAACCGGGTTTCGTGCTCATGGTGGAAGGCGCCTCGATCGACAAACAGGCGCACAACATGGACAGCGAGCGCTGGCTCGTGGAGACCGTCGAGTTCGACAAGGCGATCGGCGTGGCAAAGAAGTTTGCCCGCGATAATCCTGACACGCTCGTGCTCGTCACGGCTGACCACGAATGCGCCGGCGTGAACATCATCGGCGCTTCCGTCGTCACGAATGCCAGCCTCAAGGCCCGGGCGGCGGCCCAAGTCGATGGAGCCAGTGCGACCACACAGCTGCGTGATCAAGTCGTCGGCACCTACGATGCCGCTAACTTCCCCATGTATTCGCTCGCGAATGACGGCTATCCGGTGACCACCGACATCGACTACAAGCTGCTGATCGGCTACGCGGCCAACAGCGATCGCTACGAAGATTGGCTGACGAATCCTTTCCCAGTGAAGGACAGCCAGCAGATCGCCGCGGCATTCCCGGCGGGCAGCCTCTACGCCACTTATCCCGCCGATCCAACGAAGCGCGATGTGGCCGGCAAGTTCTTCATCACGGGCCAGGTGCCAGGCAGCTCCGCCGTTCACACGGGTTCGGACATCCCACTGACCGCGAGCGGTCGCGGGGCGAACCTGTTCAGAGGCATCCTCGACAACACCGACGTGTACTTCCTCGTGATGCAGTCGGTCCTCGGCGGCGCCAAAGACAAAGATTAGTTCATGAGGCGAGTGGTTGCTTCGGACTTACGACTCACCCCCGCCCTCTCCTGGACTCACGTTGCGCTCGTTGTGGGGCGCGGCCGTTAGCCGGACGGGTGGTCGGTAGAACAGGGATCTGCATCAGCGTCGCTGGTGCAGATTTTTTTTGCTGTTTCTCGCGGGCGAAATGCCGGACGGAAAACGTCGTTCGTTCACGGGATTGCCAGCCCACTTCAGGGATGCAGAGTGTCGGGCGCATGTCTCTCGAGACTTCGACTCTTTTACGGCCACCCGGAACGTTCGACACTGCCCGCCTCCATGCCCGCAAGCCACGTGAGGAGGATGCTCGCGCGGTCTTCGCCGCCTACGCCAGCGATCCCGCGGCAACCCGTTACCTGGCCTGGGCGCCCTACACCCAGATTGAGAAGGTCGGAGACTTTCTGCGCGGTCGCGCTAAGGCGTGGGAAAAAACGGATGGGCACTACGCCTACCTGCTCTGCCTCCGCGGAACGGACTCACCCATCGGTTCGATTGGGATCTTCATCGACGAACCGAAGGCCATGTTTGGGTACGTGCTCAGTCGCGAGTACTGGGGTCGTGGGTACGCGGCGGAGGCGTTGACCTACCTGGTGCAATGGACCGATGCGCAACCGCGGCTGCGTCGGGCCTACGCGTACTGTGCCACCGAGAATCCCTCG
>JBDSPT010000086.1:0-6037 GCA_039930205.1 Opitutus sp.
GCACCGCTGGCGAAATCCCGAGGTACGCATCGGCGGATTTTTCACCCGTGCGTTCACGGCCGACCGTGATGGCAAAAATCTCTTTTGCCTCGATCCGTACGGCGCCACCTCCCACTTCATCTGGCGCGATCCGCAACATGTCATGGCGTGGGCCTGGCATCCTTCGCACGGAGAAAAATTCTATCTGTACGAAGATCGGACTGATCACGTCGAAGTCGTCGGCCCAGATGTGATGACCGTCAATGGCCACAACACCTACGTGCCCGGACACCGCAATGACTGGGTGCTCAACGATACGTATCCCGACCAGCAGCGACTGCAGCATCCCTACCTCTACCACGTGCCGACAAACCAGAGACGATCCCTCGGCCACTTTCCGAGTCCACCGTCTTATGTCGGTGAACTCCGCTGCGACAATCACCCGCGTACCAGTCGCGACGGCAACTGGGTGTGTATCGACTCGGCGCACCACGAAGGCCGACAAATGTATCTCATCGATATCGGCAGCCTGCTCGGATGAGTCGGAACTCGGACACCACAGCCGTGGTGACTACGATAACTCCGAACGACGAACGTCAGAGACGTTGCCTCGACACTGGCTTTAGCGACCCGGCGTTCTCCGGATCCGGAAGCACGTCAGCTTTCGAGCACGGAGATAATCGGCGTAACCGGAAAGATGCGACGTCGCTTCGCCGACGGTCGAACGACGGCGAGCGCGGGATTTTCGCCGGGGATCGGGAGTACGTGGCGGCGAATTCCTGCGCGCTTGTTTTCAGCGGTGCACCGGAGCTGAACGTCCTGCATCCGCTGAAAAAGACCGAGGAGCTGCTCGGGTAGCGGGTACTCATCGAGCCCGGATCTTTCGAGGGCCAACAGCAATTCATGGGTCGCTTCGAGCGTCGACAGGCAGCCGGGTTCAGGCTGCTGCTTGATGACGTAACGGCTCGGGGCCGCATTTGAAAACATGATCCGTGGCAGCCGGTGCAAACTCGGGCTCGATCGCCACATCGTGCGGGCCAGCCGCCAAGTCGCATCCAACAAAAATACAACCAACCTTCGCCCAGCGAAGTCGGCCGCGTGTAACTCTCCCTTCGAGAGATCGCGAGCGCCGCTCGTCGGATAGAGCATGACGGGATAGTTCTGCGGATCGTTGATCAAGTCCTGTACTCTCTCATCCGCGTCAAACCCGACGCCCATGTAAATCGCGCTGTCCGGCAGGCAGAGATGCGTCAACCGGCCGGTGGCGGCTTTCACGCGTTTGAACTCATACGGGTGCATCAGGAAAACAAACTTCGTCCGCGTCGGCATGGGCGTGATCGAGCCACACCAGCAAAGCGGCTTCGGCCAGAAGCAACGGTAACACATTTCCCGACTCATGAAGCTGGATACGATTGGCGCGTGACCTCCGGTTGACCAGCGGCAAAATTCCCCCTGGTCTCGCGCAATGGAGGGGGGAGGCGATCCCACTGGTCAACGGCAGCGACCGTTACCGTACTGTGGTCGCGGTTTGCCCGACGTTGTACCACAGGGTTTCGTCGCGTCCGCCGGACTGTGGCTGCCGGTGACCGTGAGAAAAAATTCACGTCGTGATCCTTGACTGTACGCCGCTTCGATCGCGGATCTTCCACACCGAGGTCCAACAAAAAATCATCGTAGAACTCGGGAGACAGATGCTTCCTGCCCGCGGGTCGAGGACCGGCGCCACCCGGCGTCTTTAACGTGATGTTCACGACCCGGACTATATGATTTATATCCTCTACGTAGATACCCGTAGACGCCTCCGTTAGCGTACGTATAGCCGTCATTACGGCGACGGTGTCACATCGATCCCGGAGGGATGATCGCGGCGCATGCACCAGATCCAAAATCGAAAGATACCTCTGTAAACCACCGGGCGGCGCCTTGTTAAATTATCGTAGACGGGATGCTAAGGGAGCGTAACAAACGGCCCGGGGACGCATCATTCCATCTATAGTATAAAATATATAGAAGGCGACCGAAATACCGGAGGCATGACCTCCCGCTTCAGCTCATGGCTTCGATCCATCGGATGCCTTGTCTTGAGTTCCGTCGCCGCCTCCGCCGCGACGTTGACGATCACCTGGGACGACAACTCAAGCACGGAGACCGGATTCAAGGTGGAGCGATCGGTCGACGGCGGCAGCTTCGTACAGATTGGTACGGTCGCCGCCAACGTCGTCACTTACAAGGATACCACCGCCATCGCCTCGAACGCTTACGCTTATCGGGTGGCGACGTTCGATGCGACAATGACCAGCGCCTACTCAAACGTCGCCACGGTCACGGTCCCTCCAGCCGCCGTGGCGCCCACGATCACGACGCAACCTGCCGCGTCGCAATCCGTCACTGCCGGCGCTGATATTACCTTCGCCGGGGTTGCTGCGGGAAGCCCGGCGCCGACGCTGCAGTGGAGGAAGAATGGCGTGCAGATCGCCGCCGCTACTTCCGCAACCTTGAGCATCACGGCCGTCACCAGCTTAGACGCGGCGAGCTACACGGTGGTCGCGACGAACTCCGCGGGCACCGTCACGAGCTCGGCCGCCGTGCTTGCCGTCAACGTCGTCGCCCCGCCAACCACTATCCTCACCCCGCCAATGCCAACGACGCAGACCGTGAAGCAGCTGACGCAGGCCCCTCCTACTCCCGGCGTCTCGAGTCCGGCGACGCCACTTTTCGTCCCACTCCCCCTCGAGCCTGACGGGATCCAGCCCGTTGTCCCCGTGATCGCCGGCCGATTGATGAATCTCTCGGTTCGCGCGATTCCCGGACCGGATGATCGGGCCCTCCTGATTGGTTTCGTTGTGAAAAACTCTCCCAAATCCATGCTGATTCGCGCGGTCGGTCCTGGTCTTTCGACCTATTCGAACGCCGCAACGTTCAAGGATCCCGCCCTCACTCTTTATCAGGGAGCGACAATGGTGGGAGCAAACGATGACTGGAATGGTTCGGAGACCCTGAAAGCGACAGCGGCCCGGTTGGGCGCGTTTCCGCTGCCCGAGAGCAGCAAGGATGCAGGCGTCCTCGCAACGTTTGGCGCCAAAGCCTACACCGCAAATATTACGGGGGCTGGCACTGGGCTGGCGCTGGCTGAGCTGTACGATGCCGACACCGACGCGGTTCCCGCGGGGCGCCTGGTGAATTTTTCCGCCCGGGCTCATGCAGGTTCCGGCGACAGTGTACTCATCGTTGGCTTTGTAATTTCCGGCGACACTCCGCTGCGCGTGCTGATCCGGGCTATTGGACCCACGCTCGCCAATTATGGCGTTACCACTCAGCTCGCTGATCCCCAGCTCAAGCTGTACCGGGGCAACACGCTCGTCGACCAGAACGACGACTGGGGGGGCCGGAGTGATCTGACCGCCGCCTTCATGCAAACGGGAGCGTTCGTGCTGCAAAACCCTGCCAGCAAAGATGCCGCGATGATCGTGACCCTCGGACCAGGCGCATATACGGTGATCGTGTCTGGAGCAGGCGACACCAACGGTATCGCGCTCGCGGAAGTGTACGAGCTGCCCTAACGGCCGTTGTCCGCAGGCCTCCTCTGAACGGGGTGCTCCTGAACTGTCTTCTCCCTTCTCTTATCGCACAGGCCGCAGAGGTTTGATGTAGGTAGCGCGCTTGCGCGCGGTCAGATCAGCTCTCGCCGGGCTCTCCGCGGGCCTCCTGAACGGGGTGCCTCTCTGAACGGGGTCAGGCCGCTAGGTGCTACGTTGGTTTGTCATGGACGATTCTCTCCGCGGGGATGGTGGTATGGACAGAAAGCCGCGGATGTAACAAGTCGCGGCAAGAGTCGCACCTAGCGGTGTGACCTGTGCGATTGACCGACCCCGTGCGATTGACCGGCTTTGCGACTTCCCCCGGCGGTCCATAAATTATCCGGAGTTCGCATCTCTTCCATCTCTTCCCACGTCTTTCCCCTCCCCATGGAAAGATTTGCTCTGCTCCCGCTTCTTGTTGTCGCCACCGCCTTCTCGGCAGAACCGGTCCGTGTCACCGTGCATGCCAATCACGTCACGGGCGAAATTCGTCCCATCTGGAACTATTTTGGCTACGACGAAGCCGGCACCACGTTGACGCATGAGGGTCGTCAACTCCTTGGCGAACTCAACCAGCTCAGCACTCAGCCGATCCGAATTCGTGTTCATCATCTGCTCACCAGCGGCGACGGCATGCTGGCGTTGAAATGGTCGAGTACGAATGTCTACACCGAGAATGCGATGGGCCAACCCGTCTACGATTGGACCCGGCTCGATGCGATCATGGATGAGCTGACGCGGCCCGGGATCGAACCCTTCGTCGAGGCAGGCTTCATGCCCGAGGCGCTCTCGTCCAAGCCTGAGCCCTACACGCCCAAGCTCGTAAAAACCGGCCTGCCCCGCGACATGGTTTCGGGAGGCGCGTTTTATCCGCCGAAGGACTACCAGAAATGGGAAAACCTGATCGAAGCCTGGGCCCGGCATTCTAGTGAACGCTACGGGTTGGAATCAGCTTCGTCGTGGCTGTGGGAACTGTGGAACGAACCCGAGTCTCCGTATTGGCGGGGCACGACGGAGGAGTATTTCAAATTGTTTGATCATTTTGCGGCCGGGGTAAAACGCGCCCTGCCCCACGCCCGCGTCGGTGGTCCACACGTGACGGATCCTGGCTGGAAAAATGGCGATGTCTTCATGACCGCATTTCTCGAGCACTGCCGTTCCGGCCGGAATACCGCGTCCGGGGAAATTGGCGCGCCACTCGATTTCGTGGCGTTTCACGCCAAAGGAACGACCCGCCTCGACAACCAAGGGCGTGTGGAAATGAATCTAAGCAACCACCTGAAAACGATCGAGTCCTATGGCCGGATCATCGCGACGTTTCCCGAGTATGCGCAGTTGCCCATCTACATTGGCGAGTCTGATCCCGAAGGTTGCGCCGGCTGCCCGGCGACGCTCGATCCCGAACGCGATTACCGCCGCACCTCACAATTTGCGGCGTACACTGCGGCCTCCTTCATGCGCAAACAGGACCTCCTCGCCCGCACCGGGGGCAATCTTCAGGGCGCAGTGTCATGGGCCTTCACCTTTGCCGAGCAGCCCTGGTTCAACGGGCTGCGAGCACTTAGCACCAACGGAGTCACTCTGCCGGTGTTCAACACGTTCAAACTCTTCGCTCACCTCGCTCCTCATCGCGTCGCCGTGGATGCGCCCGCGATGCTTCCCCTGGATGAGATCATCGCCCACAGCGTTCGCGGCGAACCGGACCTCGGGGCCATTGCTTCGATTGATGACGGCCGACTCACCGTGCTAGTGTGGAATTACCACGACGTCGCCGGTGGCTACGACGATCTGCGTGAAGTCGAATTGACGCTGACCGGAATGCCGTCGGTCGGTACCGATGCCTATTGGGTCGAGCAGACCATCGACGAAAAATCCGGCAACGCCTACACGGCGTGGCTTGCAATGGGCTCGCCGCAACCACCCACCGCGGAACAAATCACGCAACTCAAAGCAGCCTCAGAAATGCCACGCGTTACCAAAAAATTTGCCGCGACAACGGACGGCAATGCGCGGCTCCGCATTTCGCTTTCCCGTCAGTCGGTAAAATTGATCGAGGTCTTTCTTCGGCCGAAAAAGATTTAGTACTCGGCCCTCACCGGCTTTGCAACGGGAGGTCCGTGCCAGGTTCGCGCAAGAAAATAATAAACAAACGAATCATCTGACCACCGTACCAGACTTCCAAGGTATACGGACCGGGTGGAGTACCTTGCAAAACATACATTCCGTAGGAAATCCCTAAATGGGTCAGGCTACGGGACAGGTCGCTCGATGTTACACGAATTGTGGGAGGAGATTATCGCCGCAGGGATGGGGGAATCGGCGGAGAGCCGCGGATCAACAAATCGCGAGCAACAGTAGCACCTAGCGGCCCGACCCCGTTCGATCTTCGGCCCGACCCCGTTCGATCTTCGGGCCGTGCGCGCTGGTTTGGACTGTGATGGATGGAATAAAGCGGTCGGGCCGATAACGGTTGATTCATG
>JBDSPT010000087.1:0-10267 GCA_039930205.1 Opitutus sp.
GTTGCCTGGGCGATCGGCCGGATCACCGCGCCACGTGCCCAACGGGTGCTTGTCGAAGAGTCGCTTCGCAACCGCTGGAGCAAATTCAGCGATCGAGTGACCCGCCCGTGAGGGCATCGACTGGAAAGTAGAAAGTAGCCACCGTCGTGAGACGCTGGAGCGCGGTGGGGCGCGCCCGTCTTCGGTCTCACGACCGCACGTGAACCGCTCTAAAGCTTCCGCGGATTGCAGGCCAACCGCGGAAACCGAATCGCGAGGATCTCGCGAATCGACCGCAGCGCACCGCGCAAGCGCGTTCCGTCCGCCGCAACGAACTTAACGCTCCAGCCGCCTTTCCGCAGCGCGCTGACACCGATCCACAGCCCGTCAGCTTGCAGAGCGGTGATCGCCGATCGCCACTCCGCATCACGCGAATCTTCCGCCGCGATCACAACCGCATTGCCGAAACAAGCCGCCTCGCCCGACCCCGCCAGGCGCGCGAGTTGCTTGAGCCCAGGTCCTGACTGATCGAACCGTTCGCGCAGCAACAGTTCACCACCCAGCCGCACTTCAATTTGCAAGTTAAGCCGGTTCCACACCCACGACTCCCCATGCGCGACCCGACCGGGCATCAACAAGTCCGCATAGAACAACTCGCCGCCTGATTCGACCGAGATGCGCGTGCGTTGCTCGTAGTGGGATCCTCGATGCGGCACCAGCGGTTCCGGCAAAACTTCCAGCCAGCCATTTCGCGCGACGTTAAAGGTCTGTTCGCAACGAGCCGATCCCTCCCGCATCTGAAACAAACGGCTCGCACTGGGGGTGGTAACGAGCAGCGCCGCACCCGAATCGACGGCGATCTCGGCCACCAAATGATCACCCGAGAGAATTCCCGCCGTCGGATTCACCACCTGAACCAGCAGCGTGTGCGCATCGAAATCCCAATACGGTTTGCTGATATGGTAGGGCGCGCGAAACGACTGCGCGGCTAAAACGGTACGACCGTCGTCGCGTCTGGCCGCACGAAGCGCAAGGTGTCCGGAGAACTCAGCCATACAACGCTAGGGACTGCGCCGATTCGCTCGCGGCCGGTATCCAAGTCCTCGAACGACGTATACGAACGCGATCACGCTGACGCCTTCTGCGCGAATAGCACCTGGTGCTCGAGCCATGCAATGACCGCATCCAGGTTATGCTCGCGCTTCAGATCGCAGAACAGAAACGGACGCACCCCGCGTTGCACCTTGGCGTCACGATCCATCACGCCGAGATCCGCCCCCACCAACGGTGCGAGATCGATTTTGTTAATGATCAGCAAATCGCTGAAGCGAATCGCCGGTCCGCCCTTGCGGGGAATTTTGTCTCCCTCGGCCACATCGATCACGTAGATGAAGGCGTCGACGAGCTCCGGCGAGAATGTCGCGGTGAGATTGTCACCGCCGCTCTCGACCAACAACAGCTGGAGATCGGCGAACTTCGCCTCCAGCGCGCGACACGCCTGTTCGTTCATCGTCGTATCGTCACGGATGGCGGTATGCGGACAGCCGCCTGTCTCAACCCCGACGATACGCTCGGGCGGCAGCGCGCTGTGGTGAATCAGAAACTGCGCATCTTCTGAACAGTAGATGTCATTCGTCACCACGGCCATCGAGTACCGCGCGCGCAGCTGCTGACAGAGTTTGAGACACAGCATCGTCTTGCCGGAGCCGACCGGCCCACCGATGCCAATGCGAGGAGGACGAGACATGTTGAAGAAAGTAGCGAGTAGCGGGTAGTGAGTAGCGAGTAGAAAGACAGGCCGAGACGGGGCGATGACCGGGCAGAAACGATGAGCTGTGTGAGGCTTGCAGCGTCACGAAATGAACATCCGTGAATCCGCGGTCTCGTGACGCGCGGCGGCGATGTCGAGCCACGGGTTGAACCAGCCGATCTCGTCGAAAGTCACCGACTCGGCGGCGGTGATGATACGTGGGGCTTCCCGCAACGCTTCGGTCAACAACGACTGGCTCGCGTTCTGACCCAAGCGCAGGAGCTTCATGGCTGCTGAGACGGTCGCGGCGAGGGTCGCGTAGGTGATCCCCGACGTCACCGCGATTCGCGACGATCCTAACACCCGGCCTTCCAACGCAGCGGAAATAGATGCTGAAAACGGCCACTGCCCGGCCGCGGCTTGCGTCATGAATTCGCGCCCGAGCCCGGTCGGCCGCAGCGCAACGATCAGCTCAGCTCGTTGCCGACCGATATTTTCAGAGGCCACCCGAGCTTCGCGTGACGTTTTCAACGCCGACGAGAGCACGGAAAGTTCGCCAATCATCCGCCAATCCATTTCGCCGAGAGCTCGCCATGCGTGCAGCGCGAGCGGCAGCTCAGCCTGTTCGAGCGACGGCAAGACCGAGCCAAGGATAAATTCACGCAACGTCGCTCGATCGCGAATGACGTTGAGTTGAACCAAGCCTTCCAAGCCGAACGAGTGCGCGTAGCTCCCGGTCGGATAGAACGAATCGCCGGCTTGAAGCAGGCCGCACAGCCACGCGGCATCCGCCGCGACGAGCACGTCAGTGTTGATGGCTGGGTCCGAATTCATGGGTCGCGGGGCTGGCAGGATTTCCGCGAGCGAAACGCCCGGGACGGAACACGGCCGTCGTGGAATTGAAGTCGACTTTCATGCGCGCGAGGAGTTGACGCACCGCCGGCTCATCAGGCGCCAGCAATCGATTGGGTTCGGCGCAAAGTTCGAGATGAAGATTGCCAACCGCCCACGCGATGCCGGCGGCAGCAGACGGCTGAATAGCCAGGGAGATTTCAACCACTCGCTCTGGCTGTTGCTGAACCAGGTAGCGGGCCGTTGAACTCTGAAAAACAGTATCTCCGTGCTTCAACGGCGCACTGAGATCGAATCCAAATTCAGCCCCATCTTCGGCTGTACCGCGCCAGAGGCGCTTCGCGATCGTTGTCCGCTCCACCGGAATCGCGATCTGGGGCAGAGTCACGTCTGGCTCTGCAATGGGCGCGTTGATCAGCTGCAGCATGGAGCGGTGCGACGGATAATGAGTCTCCCGCGAATCAGGCGAAACGGACGAATTCAAAAAGGCCGGATCGCGTGCTCTGCATTCTCATTTGATCAGATTCGCGAGCTTCGCGTCATTCGCAGGTAACTCAGGAGGAATCTCGGACTCTCAAAACAAAAAATACCGCTGAGCCATCGGTAAAACTTTCGCGGGCTCGCAGGTGAGGATGCGTCCGTCGGCTTTCACCGTGTAGGTCTCAGGATCCACTTCGATTTCTGGCAGCGCATCGTTAAGGACCATGTCTTTCTTCCCGATTTTTCGACAGCTTTTCACAGCTTCGAGCCGGCGGCGAAGGCCCAGGTCCTTCAGCACTCCCTGATCGAGCGAAGCCTGGCTCACAAACGTGACATTCGTCGACGCCAGGGCACGGCCCGCGGCCCCAAACTGCGGACGATAAAAGGTGGGCTGCGGCGTGGGGATCGACGCATTCGGATCGCCCATGTTGGCCCACGCGATGAATCCGCCTTTGATCACCAGTTCGGGTTTCACGCCGAACAACGCAGGCTTGAACACGACCAGGTCGGCGAGTTTTCCGACCTCGATCGAGCCCACAATGTGCGAGATGCCATGCGCCACCGCGGGGTTGATCGTGTATTTCGCCAGATAGCGCAACGCGCGGAAGTTATCCGCGGCACCATGACTCGGTCCGCTCAGCGGACCGAACTGCGTCTTCATCTTGTGCGCGGTTTGCCAAGTCCGGATGATGACTTCGCCGATCCGGCCCATCGCCTGAGAATCCGATGACATCATCGAGATCGCTCCGAGATCGTGCAGACAATCTTCCGCCGCAATCGTCTCCGGCCGAATTCGTGATTCCGCGAACGCGACGTCCTCCGGGATCTTGGAATCGAGGTGGTGACACACCATCAGCATGTCCAGATGCTCGTCGATTGTATTGACGGTGTAAGGACGCGTCGGATTGGTGGACGACGGCAGGACATTCGCTTCACCACAGACCCGAATGATATCGGGCGCATGTCCGCCGCCGGCGCCTTCGGAATGAAACGTGTGAATCGTACGTCCCTTGAAGGCTCGGATCGTGTCGTCCACGTAGCCGGATTCGTTGAGCGTATCGGTGTGGATCGCAACCTGGACATCGAGCTCGTCCGCGACTCCAAGGCACGTATCGATGGCCGCAGGAGTGGTGCCCCAATCCTCGTGCAACTTCAGGCCGATCGCGCCTGCCAACACCTGTTCGCGCAACGGAGCCGCGGTACCGCAATTGCCCTTACCGAGGAAGCCGAGGTTCATCGGATACGCTTCCGCCGCTTCCAGCATCCGATGGAGATTCCAGGCTCCAGGGGTACAGGTCGTCGCGAACGTTCCCGTCGCCGGACCCGTACCGCCGCCCAGCATGGTGGTGATGCCCGCACTGATCGCTTCATCGATTTGCTGCGGGCAGATGAAATGAATGTGGGAGTCGATGCCGCCGGCGGTGACAATCGTCCCCTCGCCTGCGAGCACCTCAGTGGCCGCGCCGACGATCATCGGATTCTTTTTCCCCGTGCGCGGATCGGCGTAAATGGATCCCAAGCCACTCTGAATTCCTGGATTTCCACCGTGGCCGATGCCGACGATCAGACCATGCTTGATGCCGATATCCGCTTTGATGATGCCGAGAATCGGATCGAGGATCAGAGCGTTGGTGATGATCAAATCAAGCGACTCGGCATCGAGTGCGGTGGGTGACTGGCCCATGCCATCGCGGATGACTTTACCGCCACCGAACTTGATCTCATTGCCATAGCCGCCGCCTTCCGCGATCAGGTCGCGCTCGACCTGCACAAACAACTCGGTATCCGCCAAACGGACGCGATCCCCCACCGTCGGACCGAACATTTCAGCGTATTGTCGGCGGGTGAGTTTTAAAGGCATGGGAGAACGGGTTGGTGGGCACAGAGCTCACAGAGGACACACGGAGATCACGGAGGCATTTCTCGGTGAACTCACTCAGCCCCCTCCGTATCCTCTGTGTTCCTGATGGTAGGTTCGACGTAGGTTTACGGCTAAAGCAGTCCGTTGATTTTCGCGTTGAGTCCGTACACTTCGCGCGTGCCGGCGAGCGCGACGAATTCGACTGACTTCGTTTCACCGGCTTCAAAGCGGACCGCGGTGCCGGCAGGAATGTTGAGCCGAAAACCGCGTGAGGCGGCGCGATCGAATTTCAGGGCTTCGTTCGTCTCAAAGAAATGATAGTGCGATCCCACCTGAATCGGCCGGTCGCCGGAGTTGGCGACCGCCACGGTCTTCGTCTCGAGTGCGAGATTCGCCTCCAGCGGACCCGCGCCGTCGGCCACAATAATTTCGCCGGGTATCATGGTCAACGGATGGGATGGTGCACGGTCACGAGCTTCGTGCCGTCGGGGAACGTGGCTTCGACTTGAACGTCGTGGATCATGTCGCCGACGCCTTCCATCACGTCAGCGACCTTCAGGATCGTCGTGCCGTAGCTCATCAGCTCGGCCACGGATCTGCCATCGCGGGCGCCCTCGATGATCTCGTAGGTGATGATCGCGATCGCTTCCGGATAGTTGAGCTTCAAACCTCTGGCCTGACGGCGCCGGGCCAAGTCCGCAGCCGTGACGATCATCAATTTTTCGCGTTCCCGCGGGGTCAGATGCATAAGCGACGGAGCAAAGGTGTGAGCACGAAAGTGTCAGTTGCGAGGAGGAAAACAGGTTCGGTCGCAGCGCAGGAAGTTCGCGACGGGGACGGCGGCTAGACCTGCAAATGTTTCTTCACGACCTCGTCCGTCAGCCCGGCGATCGCACCAGAGATGACGACCGTTCCGCGATCCATCGCGTAGAAGCGATCAGCCACCTCACGGCAGAAATCCACGTACTGCTCCACGAGCAGGATCGCCAGCGCGCGTTCGCGCTTCAATTCACCGACAGCGTTTTTGATTTCCGCGGCTTCCCGGCGAGCTTGAGCGGTCGCGTCGGCTTCCGAGGTGTTGCTGATCTTGAGTTTCTTCAGCGTGTCGCCGATCTGCTCGATGATCGACGGCTGAATGCCTTCCGTTGGTTCATCCAAAATGAGCAGCTTGGGTTTCGTGAGCAACGCACGGGCAATCGCGAGTTGTTGCTGTTGTCCGCCGGAGAGCACGCCGCCTTTGCGCGAAAGCATCTCCTTCAGCACCGGGAACAACGTGAACACCTTTTCGAGCCCTTCCTGATCGGAAGCGCGGCCTCGTTGGTGCACCACGAGTCCCACGCGCAGATTTTCCTCGATGGTGAGGTGCGGAAAAATATCGCGGCCCTGCGGCACGTACCCGATGCCAGCACGCGCGCGTGCGTCGGACGGCATGCGATCGACCGGCTGACCGTCGAACAGAATCTTGCCCGCACGAATCGGCAGCATGCCGGTGATCGATTTCAGCGTGGTCGTCTTACCTACGCCATTACGCCCCATCAACGCGACGACTTCGCCCGAATTCACCTCGAGATTCACCCCCCGAAGAATCCGCGAACCACCAATATCGGTCTCGACCGCGGTAAGCTGAAGCAATGCGCTCATCGATTGCCGTGCTTGCCGCGACCGAGGTAAACCTCTCGCACTTTTTCATTTGATTGAACCTCGTCGAACTTCCCCTCGCATAAAACACTGCCCTGGTGCAGCACCGTGACGTTGTTGTCGCGCGCGATCTGGCGGACGAAAGCCATGTCATGCTCGATCACGATGATGCTGTGTTTCCCAGCGAGGCTGATGAGAAGTTCGCCGGTGCGGTGAGTTTCCTCGTCCGTCATGCCGGCGGCGGGTTCGTCCACCAACAGAACTTTGGGATCTTGCGAGAGCAGCATCCCGATCTCGAGCCACTGCTTCTCCCCGTGCGCGAGGAGGCCGGCCTTCCAATGGCGCTTCCCGTCGAGCCGAATCAATTTCAGCAGTTCGTCGATGCGATCGTGCTCGGTCGACGACATGCGTTGAAACAAGGATGCGAATACACCGCGCGGTCCTTTCAACGACAGCACGAGGTTATCCCAGACGGTGTGCTCCGTATAGACGCTGGGCGTCTGGAATTTTCGTCCGACCCCCAGCCGATTGATCTCGTACTCATTGAGGGCGGTGAGGTCGTGCGTCGTCGTCGGGGAACTTCCGAATTCGATCCGGCCCTTGTCAGGTTGGGCGCGACCGGTGATCAGATCAAAGAACGTGGATTTCCCTGCACCGTTCGGTCCGATGACCGTGCGTAGCTCGCCCTCAAAAAGGTAGAACGTCAGATTCGTGATGGCTTTGAAGCCGTCGTACGTTTTCGAGACGTCTTCCACCGTGAGAAGAGGATGACTCATGCGCGATCCGGAGCGGGTTTGGTTTCGACGGCCACGGGAATCGTCGCGGACTCAGGCACGGTGCGGAATCTCTTGAGATAGTCCCGAATCTTTCCGGGCAGACTGATGACGCCCCCTGGCAGGAAAAGAACGACGATGATAAACAGAACCCCCAGAATGATCAGCCAGTAATCGGGAAATGCGCGCGTGGCCCAGCTTTTCAACGCATTCACCCCGATCGCTCCGACAATGGGGCCGATCAGCGTACCGCGACCGCCGACGGCGACCCACACCACCGCCTCGAGCGATTTCTCCGGTTTCATTTCTTCCGGATTGATGATGCCGGCTTGCGGCACGAACAGCGCGCCGCCGACGCTGGCGATCAACGCGGCGAGGACGAAGACGAACAGTTTGAAATGAGCGGTGGCGTAGCCGCTGAACAGCGCGCGATTTTCGCCGTCACGGACCGCCTGTTGGACCAGACCGAACTTCGTCCCGCTCAACCAGCGGCATCCCACATAGACGACCAGGAGAGTGACCGCGGTCGCGATGTAGATTCCGCGAAGGGTCGCAGGATCGCGCATATCATGACCGAGGATGAATTTGTAGTCCGTGAATCCATTGTTACCGCCCAACAACATGTCGTTGCGGAAGAACATCAATGAGGCGCCGTAGGTGAGTGCCTGGGTGAGGATCGAGAAATAAACGCCTTTGATGCGACTGCGGAACGCCAGGAATCCGAAGATCAGCGAGAGCAAACCGGGCAGCAAAAACACCATCAGCGTTGCGAACGGAAAGCTGGAAAATGGACGCCAGAAGCTCGGCAGTTCCGACCAGCCGAGAAAGACGAGAAAGTCGGGAATCGGTTTATGATATTGGCCGAGATCCCCGATCATGCGCATGAGGTACATACCCATCATGTAACCGCCCAGGCTGAAGAAAAGCGCCTGGCCGAGACTCAGCAGCCCGGTATAGCCCCAAAGGAGATCGACCGAGATCGCGAGCAGCGCGTAGCACAAATATTTTCCCCACAGGCTGATCGCAAAATTACTGATCAAACCGTACGAATTCAGCAGAGGAAAAACAACGATGAGGAAGAGCGCGATCAGTCCGACCACGATGAATTCCGTGCGGCGGGATCCGAGATAGGAGCGGCCAGTGATCGATGGGGCCATGTGAATGCGCGACGAGATCGTCGCTTAGTCGAGACTGCGGCTGCGGGTGACGAAGATGCCTGCCGGCCGCCACTGCAGGAACAGGATGATCGATACGAGCACCAGGATTTTGCCGAGCACGGGGTTCAGCAGGATCTGCTGCAGTGATTGATCCGCCAGCCCAATGCCGAGCGCGCTGATGACCGTGCCGGCGATGTTGCCCACTCCGCCGACGACCACCGTCATGAAGCAATCGACGATGTAATTTTGTCCCATCGACGGACCGACGTTTCCGATCTGGCTCAGGAACGCGCCGGCCAATCCGGCGAGACCGCTGCCGAGGCCGAACGTGAGCATATTCACCCGCTCAGTACGAATGCCCATGCACGAAGCCATGTTCCGGTTCTGCATCACCGCGCGGATGAGCAGTCCCAGCGGCGTCTTCGTCAGCACGAGCCAGACGCCCGCCACGATCAACGCGGCGAAGCCAATGACGAAGACGCGATTCCAGCCGAAGATGATGTCGTTGTAGGTCCAGTTGCCGCTCAGGTAAACGGGACTGCCAACCTGCACGTTGTTCGAACCGAACGTGAGCTTGAAGAGTTGCTGCAGGACCAACGAAACGCCCCAGGTCGCGAGCAAACTCTCGAGCGGACGACGGTAAAGAAAGCGGATGACACTGCGCTCGAGCCCGATGCCCACCAATGCGGCGGCGAGAAAACTCAGCGGAATCGCGAACAGGAAGTACGCCTGGAAGCCCCAGCCGCCGAGATGAAATCCGGGAATGTGCAGGCCGATCCGCGTGAATGGAATCATGAGATCCATCCCGTCGCCGAAAATATTTTGGACGATGTACGTGGTGTACGCCCCGACCGCGATCATTTCGCCGTGCGCCATGTTGATCACGCCCATCAACCCGAACGTAATGGCCAGGCCAAGCGCGACGACCAGCAGGACGCTACCGAGACTGAGGCCGCGGAAGAGCGTGCCGAAAAAATTGACGGTGCTGAGGTGGCTGTTGACGGCGAAGATCGCACGAGACGCGGCGTCGACGAGCGCCGGTTGTTTCGCGGCTGCGGCGGCTTTCAGGGCCGCTTTGAGGGCATCGGCACTGCCGATGGTATGGAGTTCGTAGAGCTCTTTGAGCGACATGAGTTTTACGTCGTCGCTCGTGTTCTTGAGACCGATGAGGGCGATGGCTTCGCGGAGCGCCAGCGTGCCTGCCGGTGTCTGCTCGATCTTCAACCGCGCTTCCAGCGCAGGGAGTTTTTCGGCATTCTGCGCGTAACCGAGTGTCTGGATCGCACGGATACGCTTGTCCAAGTCCGGACTGGCGAGATCTGCGAGATCGAGCACGGCCTTCATGGCGCGGCGCAGACCGGAGGTGTGCTCGACGGCTTTGAGCGAGCCGGGCGCGAGCCGCAGCGTTTGGCCGGCTGGGTTGGTGAGCGCGGCGCCATCGATGACTCGAGTCGCGACTTGGGTGCCGGACGAATCTTTGTCGCCGCTCAGCAACACTGGAACCGCCGAGCCATCGGGCGCGGTGTAGATAAATAGCGCGTCTTCCTTCCAGGCCGCGAGCAACGGCTTGATCGACTCATCGCCCTTACCGACGAGGGTGCCGATGATTTCGATACGCCTGGCGTTTTCCTCCGCGAGAATGGCTTGGGCGATGGTTTGACGGGCCGTCTCTGCGCTCAGCACAACCCTCGCCGTACAAAGGCCGAAGCACAGGAGAAAACGAAGCAGACCTGTCATAGGGAAACAGTGGGCAGGATTGAAAGAGAAGGGGCGGGTC
>JBDSPT010000088.1:0-3085 GCA_039930205.1 Opitutus sp.
CCATGCTTTCTGTCCGCCTTCCCAGTTCGTGCCACCGAGTACCACGACGCCACCGTCCGACTCTCCTGCGATAAAGCCGCCGTTGGGCGCTGGTAAAGGCGGCAATTTCTCCCAACCAGCAGCGTGACTGCTCAGAATCATCGTCGTCATAAATAGAGCCAACGCCACGCCTCGTGTTGTTCGTAACCACGGCTCACTTACACGGGAAAGTCGCGATTTTTTCGGTGTGGTATCGTTAAAAGCGACGACCGCTTCAGCATCCGCATGTCTCATGGTGTGGTGGCTCCTTCGCGATTCGATTCAGGTTTCACTTTCGCATCGGGATCCGTCGCTTTGACGTACCCATCAATTGGAGTTTGAAGCGACGACCAATCGGTCCGTCGTCTCACGTCTTTTTCGCCGGCCAAATCACCGACAGCCGAGTGGCCGCCCTTCGATCCCGCAACGCGTAGCTCCCACCAACATTGACCCCGATGGTTGTGCTCGTGATCGATGACGAAACCCGTCTCTTGCATCATCGGACCGATCCAGCCGATGCAGTGATCACAATAATCGCGATAGCTCTCGAGGCCGTTTCGCAGGAGGAAGCCTTTCGAGGGGCAGTCATGCATATCGATCCGGAAAACGTCGGGGGCCTCCGTGATCGAGAAGCCGAGCTCCGGCGACTCCTCGGCTAACGTGTGGCCCCAATACTTCGCCATCCCTTCGAAACCTTCCCGCCGGATCAGATCACGGGCGTGACGCTGGCTGTCGTGATTGATCGCCTCGTTCCAGTACTCCCGCACGAGCGCGTGTCCGCCCGCCCGCTCGAGCCAGTCGAACGTCCATTCGTAATGGCCGCAAAAATCGTAGCAGCCGATCATGCGTGTGCCTCTCGAATCACGTTGAGGTCCTGCGGCGCCAACCCGGCGGACGAGAGCGCATAGGTGTGGCAGCACTGACCGTTTCCGCCGGCGAGCCTCATGGTCATGCCCGCGGTTTGAGCCCGCGCGGCGCCGAGATAGTAACAGTGCTGGCAATACTCTCGCACGATTTCCCGGCCACTCGCTCGCAGGTGCTGGATCGCGGGACATTCGGTCACTCGTAGTTCCACCCGGTCGGGAAACTCCACCACGTCGACAACCGCCCCTGGTTCAGCCGCAAAAAACGCGCGCCAATACCGGGCGACCGCCGTCAGTCCTCCGGCACCCCACTGCCGATTGACCGGCGCGAAATAGCCAAGGCCGAGCTCTTCGAGATACCGGATCCACCCCTCGCGTCCCAGCTGGGCGATCAGGAACCGAAACGTTGCGTTGATCGCAAAGTAGAAATCAGCCGATCCCCGCGGCTTCGTATCGGTATACGGAAGGTCTGAGGAAAGGTTCGCTGACATGGGACCAACTTATGTTTTCGGCGCCTCGAACAAGTCGGCCCTGAACCCCATTCCGTCCGCACCCGTCACCGCTTCCGTAATCTGCTGCCGGCACGTATCCGAGAGCGGATACCCGAGCAAATTGGCCCCCGTGGTGAACAATCCCATCTGCACGAGCAGCTCCTTCAAACCGGACATCCAGCACTCGATCTTCGGCCCGCCATACACGCGCAACATCAGGTCGTTCATGCGGGCTTGCAGACGTGCAGCCTCTGCTCCGTTCGCCGCGGCCACCGCGCGAAGGATCTGGTGCGCCAACCCGGCGTTGAAAATCCCGCCGCCCAACAGCACCCCATCGTAGCCCGCCTGGAGATAAGTCACGCAGTCGAATTCGTCGCCATCGAGCAGCACGAGCCCGGGCCGCGATTTTTTCGCCGCCAAAAACACCTCTCGATGAGCTGGCAGCTGCGAGCTGTCCTTGACCATGACGATGTTGGGTTCGGTCAGCAGTTGCGCGAGATGCGACTCCGGCAGGAGATAAGGGCTCGCCTTCCCTCGATCGTAGAAGCCGATCGGCAACGAGCTGCCGCGGGCGATCTGCCGGTAAAATTGGAGCTGCCGATCGGGCGTGGCATTCAGCAAAAAATACGGTTGGGCCACCACCGCAAGTTCCGCGCCCCAACTCTCCGCCAGCTCGATGTTGTCGAGCGTTCGAACGGCGGAGTTGTCGGTGACCTGCATCGCGATGCGCAACCGCCCCTTCGCGGTGCGCGCCACCCTCCGAACCATTGTCTCGCGATCCAGCTCCGTGAGCCAGGGTCCTTCCCCACAGGTTCCTGCGACCATCAGGCCGGTAACCTGCAGGCGCACATGGTGCTCCACCAGCCGATCCACCGATGCCACATCCACGGAGCCTTCGGCGGTCAGGGGAGTCGGAGTGGCCGACCACACGCCGCCGGGAAATACTTTCGCATCGGTCATGGCTTCGAAATGGACCAGCGCGTCATCCTCCAGAGAATCGAACGGAGTCCACCCCCGTCACACCAGGTCTGATACAGAAAACGAATCCAGCCTCGGGCTCCCGTTGCACGCGGGATTTGTCCACCGCCGTCGTGATGAACAGATGGTCGAGCTTGGGTCCACCGAACGCGCAACTGGTCACGTTGGCCACGGGCAGCTTGATCGTACGGAGCCGTCGTCCTGCCACCGGATCCCACCGCGTCAGCTGTGATCCACCCCAATGGCCGATCCAGAGCTTGTCCTCCGCGTCGATGCAGCAACCGTCAGGCCAGCCGTCGGTCTCCGCCAGCGTGATGACCACCTTCGACTCACCGAGCGTGCCGTGCTCTGCCTCGAAGGCGAAGGCCCGCACGGTGCGCGTGGGTGAATCGATATAGTAGAGCGTGCGTCCGTCGGCCGTCCACGCGAGTCCGTTGGACACACTGACTTCTTCCACCATCGCGGTGACTGAGCCGTCGCCATCGATGCGATACAAACGCGACTGCCGCGGTCGTTCGTCGAGCGCCAGCGTGCCGGCCCACAATCTGCCGCTGGGATCCACCTTCGCATCATTGAATCGGAAGAGAGACGGATCATGCCCCGGCGCACGCGCGAACAACGTCGGCGCACCGGTCTCCGGGTCGATGAGATAAATCCCGTCCCGCAACGCGGCCAGCAAGCCGCCGCGTTGAGTCAGGGTGACCGCCCCAATCATCTGGTCCAACGGCAGGACGC
>JBDSPT010000089.1:0-6561 GCA_039930205.1 Opitutus sp.
CAGCGAACGTCACGTTGGCTCCCGCCGAACTGTCCAGGCTGGGGTTGTTGCCGCCCTTGAACTCGCCGAAGAACGACTCTTCGCGGATGTAGCTGAGAGGATCGTACTGGCCTGGTACGCTCCCGGAAACCGATTGATTGAAGAAGGCTTTTTCGAAGAACTGGCGCCAGGTGTATTTCTGCGTGACCAGCGTGCCGGCGGGATTGGTATAGGAGAAATCGAACGGCACATCCAGGTCGGCGTACTTGACATAAAAGGTCTGGTTGGAATCAGCCGTGCCACCGGGATTTGCAAAATCAACGAGGCCCGGGATCAGCTGGCGGATCGGCTTGCCGCTGGGATCCTGGGTCGTGATGAAATAGGTCTTAAGGAGGGTTTTCGGATCGATGGTCGAAGAGTTGCCGGCGATATATCCATTTTGGAAGGCAGCCGGGGTCTCCTTGGCGTTGATTCCATAGGTGAGCGTCTGGGTGCCAATCGCCGGATGCGGGTCGAAGCGGTTGGAGGTCTGGGAAAAACCCACCGGCGGATTCGTTGCTCCAGCCCACTTGGCCGGTGCCGGCGCGTAGGCGAAATTCCAAATCGCGTTTGACCGCTCGATCTTATAGACCGAAAGACTGCCGGATAGCCGGTTGTTCCGGGTGCTGAACTTGATGCCCAACTCCTTGGAGGTTGTCTCCTCCGCCTTGATGAACTTGTTGTTGCCATCCGCCAGTCCCGTATTCGGTGCAAGACCCTCCGAGTAGAGTCCGTAGACCGTGAAGATGCTGTTGATCTTGTAATTCAACGCGAGGGTCTTGGACCACTTGCTGATGGGCTCCGGAAAGTTGTCGGTCGCGGCAAACGAGCCAAACGTCTGATTGTTGGGATTGTTCACGTAGCCGATTTCCTGCGCCTGGATTTGATTCTGCGTCAGGCCCGCGGTGCGGTCCGGCGACAGCCGAATGAAATCCTTGGTCGAGGCATTATACTCATCGTAACGGATGCCAGCAATAGCCCCGATGCGATCTTTCCAGAACTTGCCTTGATAGACGCCGTAAAAGCCCTTGAACCAAATATCCTGCTGCGAGTAGCGAAGCCCCGGCAACGCGAGATTTTCACCTTTATAGTGAAACGGCGAGTAGTCGTCGACCGATCTAATGTAGAGGCTGTCATTCGCCGCAGTTTCCCGGTTAAAGGCCCGTACGATCGATTCCTGGCCGTTGAGAAAACGAACCTTGTCGTTGATGAAGTGGTTGCCCACGAGCAAGGTGTGCGACGTTGCGCCGAGGAACGGCAAATCGATATCCAACGTATAAGTACCGCGCAACCGCCATTGGATCGATTCACTCGAGGTGGGCCGCTTGCTCCACCAATAGCGGGTCACCTTGGCATTGTCGAACGGACTGAGATTCGCCGGATTGAGCTTGTCGCGTTGGATGAAAAACGGATTCGCGACCGCCCATACATTATAGCCAATTGAGGGCTGGTCGGGAAACGGTCCGCCCGGTCCGGTATATTCGTTGCCGGCCACGGACGTCAGGGTATTGCGAATGTCAAAGCCACCACCGCCATTCGTCATGTTGATCGCATTAAGCGCCAGCTCCTCCGTATCCTGTTTGGTATAGTAGACGCCCCCCGAAAAAGCCAGGTGGTCGATCGGGGTCAGATCGACGTTGAGGAGGAAATTGTCCTCATTGCGCTGTTCATACGTATCCGGTCCGGTGATTCTATAGGTATCCGGCAGGCCGCCACCCTGCAGCTGGCGGGCCGCCGGAGCGGGCTCAACATAGGCGAGATTGACAATGGGGGTGAACAACGGGCGGCCCCGGGCGTCCGTCGTCGTGATCTGGCGCTTGATCAGCCCCAGGCCGGCGATGGGACCCGACTCCCGGGCATAATTGTAGGTCTCATCCCAGGCATTCCGGAAATACGGCTCAGAACCACCCCCGTCGTCGTAGATCCACTGATCTCCCGTGCCATTAAACTTGGTGTGCGCTCCCTGATATTCGAGGAACACGTTCAGCTTGTCGCGAAAGTAATAGTCCAGCTGGGCCACATTGTAGCGCTGTTTTTTCGTCTGCCAGTCGGTGTAATGGCCCCTCTCCTCCCAAGAACCCGCGACGCGGAAATTCAACGAATGTCCATGCTGGTCCTTCAGGATCGGGACCGACGCATCCGCCGTGGCCCGCAGAAATCCAAAGTTACCTGCGCTGACGCTGGCTTCGAGCGATCGCGCGGCCTTGGGTTTCTTGGGGATGGCGTTGACGATGCCCGAGAGCACACCAACTCCGTAGAGCAGCGAGTTGGGCCCCTTCACCACTTCGAGACGATCCATGTTGACCGAATCCAGCAGGCCTCCCAAGGCGATGTTGGTGGTGGGGGTGACGACGAGGCCACCCACGCGAAAACCGAGCCGGGTTTGAAAAGGCACGTCAAATCCCCGGATCGTCACCACATTGGCAAATCGATTTCCCCGGGCGCCCGCGGAGACGGATTTTTCCGCCGAGCCACCGCCCACGTTGGCGTTTGAAGTATTCGATCCTCCCGGTGCCTCCTTCGTGTCGGTAAATACGCCGGACGAGTAGGCCAGCGCCTCGTTGAAATCCGTCGCCCCGATGTCACTGATGAACTCGCTGGTCACGACTTGAATCGTCATCGGCAGTTCCTTGATCGGAGTGTTGAGGCTCGTCCCTGACGTGGTGTTGGTGGCACGGTAACCGACGTCTTCTGAGGCCACGACTTGGAACGGCGACAACTGCACCGGCTCCGAAGTGTCGTCCGGCGTCGGCCGGGCTTTCTCCTGCGCTGGGGACCGGGCGGTGCAAATCAGAACCGCACCCACCAACAGCAGCAGACGCGCTGAACCAAGCGAGACAAGTTCCCGCCGTGAAAAGCCGACGCGCGCCAGCAATCTGGCGGCAAAGGTAGGGAAGGACTTCTCCGTGCAGCAGGTCAGAAGGGTAAGTTTCATGGGGTCAGATTACTCGAAAGATTTTGCTGACGGCGCGGTCGGAACGCGGCTCCTGGTCCGGATGGACAGCTCAACGGCATCGGCGTAATGGCCGGCAAACGACACGGCTCCGTCGATCGCGTGCGGTTGGGTCGGAATCACTTTCAGCTCCACCACGAGGTAGTTTGCGTTGGGCGGCACCACCATCGTTCCCGCGATGCGCTGCCACGAATTGAGATCGTCGTCGCCCACAATATTCCACGAGCTGTAGGCGATTTCCTGGTACAGTTTGTCCGTCCAGTTCCTTTTCAGGATCGATGGGTCCCCCGCGAACGCCCAGACGCTCGCCACAAATTTGACCGGCCCATCACCGACTGACGGCACGCAATTAAACCAGGCGGACCAGTCCGCCATTGCTGATCCGTCGGAAAGGGCGTCATGCATGCTCCGAATGTCGACGACCTGATAAATGTTGCCGTGTAAAGTCGGCCCACGTGACGATTCGTCCAAAGAGTCCGAGCGCAGGAACCGAAACATCCGCGCGCCCTGCTTCGGCACGATGCCATTCTGCGGTCCGACGAGCTCCGCATAATCTCCGCTCCACACGCCGAATCGAACCGGGATGCCCTCCGGCACAGGCGGAATTCGTTGCTCGAATGACGGATTGGCCAGTGCGAGCACCTGCTTGAAAAACACCGGAAGTGCCGGGGCCACGTAAGCCCAAGCCGCACTGGCGCCGAAGATCCCAATCGCGAGCCCAATCGATGCCGCTGCACAGGAAGTCCAGGACAACCAACGCGGCCATTTCGTCAAGGCCACGCCATCCGGCGAGGAGGAGCTTTTGGCCGTGCCTGAAAACGCATGCCCCGTACCTGAAATAACCCTACGCTGCAGGTGTTCCCTCAGCAGGATGTGGGTTTCCGCCAGGGTCCAAAAACGCTGACGATCCGCTTCTGACCGCAGCAGCCGGATCTCCAACTCACGTCGCCGGGCGTGACTCAACGTGCCGTTGAGATGTTGGTCCACGAGGTCATCGAGCCGGTCATCATTCATGGCGCGCTCGTCCTGACTTGATGCTCAATGCACTGCCGCAAAAACCGACGCGCCCGACAAAGCGCAACGCTCACGGCCGTGGGGTTCCAGTTGAGAATCTGTGCGATCTGGCTCGGCCGATGTTCGGCCTCATAAAAAAGATCGACGATCCGTCGTGCCTGCGGCGCGAGCTTGGCCATACAGCCGGGCAGGGCCGACAACTTGGATTCGTCGAACGGTCGCTCCGGTACACTCGCCGCCAGCGATTCCAAGGTCTCGTCCGAAAAGCGGCTCATCTCACGCTGATGCTGTTCCTGCGCCTTCATCACTTGAAACCGCGCGATCTGAAAAACCCACGCGACGAAATTGGAATCGGGTCGAAACTCCGCGGCTTTCCGCTGCACGACCAGGAAAGTCTCTTGGATCACATCTTCCGCGACGGAAACGTCACCGAGTAATGAAAGCACAAAGCCGCGAATGCGGGCTTGGTTGCGGACGAAGAGAAGGAGTACCTGTTGCTCAGACGGGTCTACCATGGGGTCAAAGATCATACGGTGAGTTCAACGAACCTTAGCAAAAGAATTGGGTAACGACCTAACATTCGTGCGCCATCCGGCGGAATTCGAGCGCGTCCACGACCCAGGTGCGAAACGGAACGAGCGCCTTGCCTCCACCTGGAACGCACACGCTAATCTGAGAGAGAGGCCCGGAGTGTGGGGCATACTTCCCGGAAACGCCGACCAACGGTCGCGGGGTTTCCCCAGCCTGCTGATCAAAGCAAACGCGTCTCGCTGCTCGTGACTCTCATTGTTGCGTTGCTAGGGCGCAACCTTGAGCCGAATCCGCCGGTATTCCATCTGGCCGCGATCACCCTCGAGGCCGATCGGGCCACTTGATGGCACCTTGAAGGCCGCCTCGAGCACTTCGCCGTTACAAACACAAACCGCTATGGAACCGCGCACGGTCACCTCCAGTTCGTTCCAGTCCTGCGGCCGATAATTTTTCAACTGCAGATAGGGCCCGGCGACCGTGTAGTCGCGCACCTGCAGCTGGGGTCCGCGGAGGTAAACGCCGCTATCTGCGTTCGGCGTGGCGCGGAACTCCAGCTTCAAGACGAAATCTTCAGTAAATTCCCGCTGCGTCCAAAGCTGTTGAATCTTGCGATACTCGGGTGGAGTCGTAACGACGAGTTTTCCCGCCCTGACCACATAACGCCCTTCCGGAGTCGTCGCTACGCCGTCGAAATTCTGAATGGCATCCGAGTAGAAACGGACCGGCGGTCGGGCGCTTGCGGCATCCCGCTTCTTCGCCGCATCGATGTCAGCTTGGGGCGTCGGCCGAAATCCCCAACCTGTAAGGTCGCGGCCGTTGAACAAGCTGACGTAACCCGGTTCGATCTGAAACTCGTCTACAGGCTCAGTCAAAATTCCGAGCGTACTTAAAATTGGGCGCACCGCCGCCGCCCATTTCTCGTAGGTCGCCGTACTCGGATTGAGCTGTTTAGGAAAATCGACCGAACGCGCATGTCCCTGCGCGTCGGCAAACATCGACCACGTTTCAACGTACGTGATCGTTGGATGCTGGCGCACGGCGTCCAAAATGAGCGCGTTGAGCGCTTTGACGGATTCGGCGGACGGACGCCCGTCTGCCGAACCGGGAAATACCTGGCAAACAATCACGGGGAGTGAGGGCGAATGTGACTCGAGCGATTGCAGAATGAGTTTGAAATCGACAGCGATGGCTTCGGGCGTCGCCCCCGATTGGAGCTCGTTGGATCCGATCTGCAGGACCACAGCCGCAGGGTTAAGCGAGAGGACGTCATCGACGAGCCGCTCCGCGACGCCTTGCGCTGAGTCTCCGGGGATACCGCGGTTCGCAATCTTGAGGGTCGGAAATTGCGCCGCCAGATCCTGCTCCCCGCCGGCGACCGCGCTGTCACCGACCCATACGATCGCGCCTCGATCCTGCTCGCGACTTAGTCGCCATGCCTTCCGACGCTCCTGCCAGGTCCGTGGATAGACGTGGGCCGGACGATCGACGCGTGCTTCCGCCGCTGATTGCGCTGCAGGCGACTGCGGGGGAATTTTAGCATCGAATGCCGCGACCGCGCACTCCGCAAGTGCGACCATTGTGACGAGCATCAGCCAAAGCTGTTTATTCGAGCGGAGCGCGGCGACGAGGATGTTCACCTTTTCCCTCTACTCCACCCTCCGAGCAAAAGCCAGAGAGGAGAATGATCACGCGGTCCTCGAACGAGAGCCTTTTAAACAAAACGGTAGCCGAGTTCCTGTCATTGCGAGAAGCGCAGCGACGAAGCAATCCAGCTGGATTGCCACGGCGCGCTTCGCGCACCTCGCGATGACAATGAGGCGGCGTCCGGCTACAGTTTAAGTTAAACCGCTCTAGGCCTTATCCGTGCCGTGGAGATCGGAGAATCCTTGTAGCATCGGTCGTGAGACCGATGACCGGCGCGCCCCACCGCACTTCCATCGTCTCACGACGGTGGCTACTGCCGACTGACTCAATCCGTAAGCCGTATCCAAGGCATTCGTACATCAGAAAGTCGTGTGGCTTCCGTCGTGAGACGGAGGACAGGG
>JBDSPT010000090.1:0-8950 GCA_039930205.1 Opitutus sp.
CGCCCGCTTCGCCCAATCTCACGGAAATAATCCGCGAGCTGATTTTGCGTCCGCCACCCGTTGGATCCCCAGGGTCAGAGCAGCGAGCCGACGGCTGAACTTGAATTTTCGCTTCTGATACTCGACCGACTCCTTCGCGCGATCGAGGATCGCGAACAATTTTGTGATCACTTCATCCCGATCCCAATAATAGTTCTGAAGATTCTGCAGCCACTCGAAATAAGAAACGACGACTCCGCCAGAATTGCAGAGCACGTCGGGGATCAGTTCGATGTCGCCGCGCTCATCAATGATCTTGTCGGCTGCATTGGTCGTTGGACCGTTCGCGCCCTCCGCGAGAATGCGACACTGCAGCTTCGGCGCATTGACCTCGGTGATCACGCGCTCCAACGCGCACGGCGCGAGCACGGTGCATGGCAATTCGAGCAACGCTTCATTCGTGATCGCTTCGCCGCCGGCAAAATCCTTCAGCATTTTTTCAGAGCTCACGTAGCTGGCTGCTTTGCGCACGTCGATGCCAGCTGCGTTATGGATTCCTCCCGTGTAGTCGGAGATCGCGATGATTTTCACGCCGTACCGGTCAAGGGCGAGCGCGGTTTCGCTACCGACGTTTCCGAAACCTTGAATCACCGCCGTCGCGTCTGAGGGTGAGATGTTCAAATCTTCCAGGTAACGCTTTGCCAAATACGCGACGCCTGCGCCGGTGGCTTCGCGTCGACCTTGAGAGCCTCCGAGTGCAATCGGTTTACCGGTCACGACGGCCGGCTCATTGCGACCGATGTGATTCGAATAGGTGTCCATCATCCAGCCCATGATCTTTTCGTTCGTCCCCACGTCAGGCGCGGGTACATCGACGTGTGGCCCGAGGAAGCTCACCATCTCCTGCATGTAGCGGCGCGAAAGGCGCTCGAGTTCACCCTCGGATAGAAGGCGCGGATTCACGATCACGCCCCCCTTGGCCCCACCGTACGGCAGGCCGACGAGGGAACACTTCCAGCTCATCCACATCGCGAGGGCTGCGACCTCGCCGATCGTGACGTTTTCGTGGAAGCGAATCCCGCCCTTCGATGGACCCGTCGAGACGTTGTGCTGAACACGATAGCCCTCGAACACCGTCACGCTTCCGTCATCACGCCGAACAGGAAGGGCAACCGAGAGGCACCGTCGCGGATACTTGGTGCGATCGCGAATGCTCTCCGGAAGGTTGATCGCATCGGCAGCTTTATCGAATTGCCGGCATGCCATTTTGAAAACGTCCGAATCATAAAGGGTCGAAACGATTGCTTTGGACATAGAGGAGCGGGTTGCGGGATCTCAGGGCTTCGCCAACGGGGGGAACGTGGGGCAACCACAGCAGTTTAGCAATGAGCCCGGCGATGGGCTTCGAGTTGAGTCGAGAACTTTGCTGGCGTTTCGATCGGACGTTGGTCCACTCGCGACGGTGATCGGTTCGATCCGGGTATTGAAATTAGAGGGGTTGTCGTGTTCGGACTTTGGTTACTCCGATGCGGAGAATTTGAGAACCATGCGAGCGGAGCAATTTTCCCCCTCCGTCCGCAACAGTTGAGGGGGACGGGTTGCATTCTCACGAACCGCCGGCTGTCGAGCCGGCCGGTCAGGTCATCGGACAACGGAACGTTCGGTTTCGGGGAGCAGATGCGCGATTTGCGTCTTGCGCGGAGTGGCGCAGAATTGCCGACTCCTCCAACGTTTCGTTTTGCTTCTGCTGCATGCTCTTCAAACTCAACGCCGACTACAAACCCACCGGGGATCAGCCACAAGCGATCGAGAAGTTGGTCGCATCGATGAAGGCCGGGAATCGCTTCCAGACCCTCCTCGGCGTGACGGGTTCGGGCAAGACGTTCACGATGGCCAACGTGATCGCGGAATGTCAGCGGCCGGCGCTGATCATCTCTCATAACAAGACTTTGGCGGCTCAGCTTTATTCCGAGTTCAAGAATTTCTTTCCCGAGAACGCCGTCGAATACTTCGTCAGCTACTACGATTACTATCAGCCCGAGGCCTACATCGCATCGAGTGATACCTATATCGAGAAGGACTCTTCGATCAACGAAGAGATCGAGCGGATGCGCATCGCCACGAGTAGCTCCCTCGTCTCGCGGCGCGACGTCATTGTGATCGCAAGTGTGTCGTGCATCTACGGACTCGGCTCGCCGGAAGAGTTTACCCAGATGCGTATTCCCATCCGGCGTGGCACGCCGCTGGGTCGGACCAAATTTCTGGAGCGGCTCGTGGAAAATATCTATGACCGCAACGATTACGAATTGAAGCGCGGCACATTCCGCGTGCGCGGTGATGTCGTTGACGTGATGCCGGCGTACCTCGAGCACGGTCTGCGCGTCGAGTTTTTTGGTGATGAAGTGGAAGCCATCACGGAATTCGACCCATTAACGGGAGACGTGCTGCGGACGCTGGATCAATTCGATTTGTACCCTGCGAATCAGTACGTGACCTCTCGCGGCAAGCTCGATCCAGCGATCCACGCAATCAAAGCGGAGCTCGAAGAACGCGTGACGCACTTCGAGAACGCCGGCAAGTACCTCGAGGCGCAGCGGATCAGAATGCGTACGAATTATGATTTGGAGATGCTGCAGGAGATGGGATTCTGCAATGGCATCGAAAACTACTCGCGGCATCTCACGGGTCGGCAACCGGGGGAACGTCCTTTCTGCCTCATCGATTTCTTTCCCAAGGATTTTATGCTGATGATCGATGAGAGCCATGCAACGGTTCCACAGGTCGGTGGAATGTCGAACGGCGACCGGGCGCGAAAAGAGAACCTGGTGGGCTTTGGGTTTCGGCTGCCATCCGCGCTTGATAATCGTCCCCAGACGTTTGAAGAGTTCGAAAAGATCACGGGCCAGACGTTGTACGTCTCAGCCACTCCGGCGGAATTCGAGTTGAAGCGGTCGACCGTGATCGCCGAACAGTTGGTGCGGCCAACCGGTTTGCTCGATCCGGAGATCACGATTCGCTCGACCAAGGGTCAGGTCGAAAACTTAATCGGTGAGATCCGGGCCGCGACCGAAGCAGGCGAGCGTGTACTTGTCACCACGCTGACGAAACGACTTTCGGAAGACCTGACCAGCTACCTTCGCGAGGCCAGGATCCGGGTCGAGTACTTGCACTCAGACATCGATGCGATCGAGCGGGTGGAGATCTTGCGCAATCTACGCCTCGGGAACTTCGATGTACTGATTGGGATAAACCTTTTGCGCGAAGGCCTCGATCTGCCGGAGGTCGCTCTTGTCGCCATTCTCGACGCCGACAAGGAGGGATTTCTACGCAGCGAGACGAGTTTGATCCAGACGGCGGGACGCGCTGCTCGTCACGAAAAAGGGCGCGTAATTTTTTATGCAGATAACATCACGCAATCGATCGCCAAGACGGTTGCGGTGGTGAAGTACCGGCGGGAGAAGCAGCTCGCGTATAACACCGAACACGGAATCACGCCGCGCAGCGTGAAACGCTCAGCGCAGGCGAGCTTGCATGTGTACGACGGGAGCGGGGAGCGTGAGGAACCAGCGGTGGCCGAATCGGCCGATGACGTCGCGGCAGTGATTGCTGAGCTCCAGGATGAAATGCAAGAAGCTGCGGGTCGACTGGAGTTCGAGCGTGCGGCCTTGCTGCGAGATCAAGTCAACGCGCTCAAATCCGGCGATTACCGCAAGCCGACCAAAGTCGCGGCGGCTTATGCTCCGAAGCGGAAGAACGGGGCGGGTGGCGGGCGGCGCAGGTGAGCGGGGTCGTGGTGAGACGTGGGAACGCGTGGTGTGAAGCGCGTGAACCAGCGCCAGAGTAGTTTGAACGACAGCCTGGCCAAACAGGAGGGACTGGTCCAAAGAGCGGGGTGCGGTCCAGCCAAACGATGCCGCTGCGGCCCGCGGCCCACCTCCTACGCTTCCAAACTCATTGTCTGCAGTTCCGTCTTCAGAACGCCGATACACGGCAAATTGCGGTAGCGCTCAGCGAAATCGAGGCCGTAACCGACGACGAATTTGTTGGGGATGGCGAAGCCGACGAAATCCGCTTCGAACTCGACTTCGCGCCGTGCTTTTTTGTCGAGCAACACGCAGCTCCGGAGACTTGCGGGTTTCAATTTCTTCGCGAGCGCCGTTACCAGCGCCAGTGTTTTTCCTGTGTCGAGAATATCGTCAACGATCAGCACGTCGCGATTTGCGATGTCGAGCGTGAGGTCGGCCAGGATCTGCGGCGTGCCGACGGATTTCGTCCTGGCGCCGTAGCTGGAGACGCGGATACAGTCGAGACGAACAGGATTATCGATTTCGCGCATAAGGTCGGCCGTGAACATCACGGCTCCATTGATCAGCGCCACGATGGTGAACTCATTTTTGCCGTACACCCGCTTGATTTCACGCGCGAGACCTCGCACCCGGCTTTTGATCTGGGCATCGGTGAACAAAACCGAAGCAAGATCAGGATGTATCGTGGATGCTTTGCGCGTACGAGGGCGGGGTGATGCCAGCATGGGAAACGACCAGCGAGACAATCGGCGGGCTTCGAGGCAATCCGTTCCTTCGCGTTCGGTGGGTTTATTCTTTTGACTTAGCAGAACGCGAAACTTTGCCTCGGCCGCCGGTTATGGCTGCATGATTTCCATCGAGATTCAGAAACTGACGAAGCGTTTTGGGTCAGTGACTGCGTTGCATGAGCTGGACCTGCGGATTGAACCGGGAGAGCTCTTCTTTCTTCTCGGGCCAAGTGGTTGCGGCAAGACGACGCTGCTCCGTAGCATGGCTGGATTCTATATTCCTGAAGAAGGCCGGATTTTGTTCGGTGAGGAGGATGTGACACGTCTCGCTCCCCACAAACGCAATACGGGTATGATGTTTCAAAGTTACGCATTGTGGCCCCACATGACCGTGGCTGAAAACGTCGCGTTCGGCCTCGAAGAGCGGAAAGTGAGTCGCGACGAAATCAAGCGACGCGTCGGTGAGGCGCTCGAGTCAGTCAGGATGGCGACGTATGCTGATCGTCGGCCGAACCAATTATCGGGTGGCCAACAGCAACGCGTTGCGCTGGCTCGAGCACTCGTGATTCGCCCGCGCTGCCTCTTGCTGGACGAGCCCTTGTCGAATCTGGATGCGAAGCTGCGTTTGGAAATGCGCACGGAGATCCGGCGGGTCTGCAAAGAGTTCAAGCTCACCACGGTGTACGTGACACATGATCAAAAGGAGGCGCTTTCGATCTCGGATCGCATGGCGATTCTGGAGAGTGGCCGAATCCTGCAAGTGGGAACACCTCGCCAAATCTATCGCAGGCCCGCACGCAAGACGGTGGCGCACTTCATCGGGGAAACAGATTTTGTCGCCGGCAAGGTTTTGGGCATCGACGACGCTCGAATCACCGTGGAGACCGACATTGGTCGGTTCGAGGGCGTCGCCGGGGATGTTGGCGCCCCCCTCAAAGCGGGAGATTCTGTCACGCTTTCAATCCGACCAGAATGTTGGACGCTGAGCCGTGAAGCTCCGGTCAAAAACGCCGTGAAAGGACGAATCGGAGAGGCGGTTTATCTGGGTGAGGTGGCGCAATACGACTTCGTCACCGGCGGGGCCACCCTGAAAATCTTCGAGTTGAATCCGCACTTCCTTGGGTCCTCGTCACGAGGCGAGCTGTACGCGAGCGCCGATCCGCAGGACGTAGTCGTATTGAGCGCATGATACACGGAAGCGGAGAGTTGCAGAGGGCGGGGGATGCGGCACCAAGACAGGTCGCGAAGTAACAGGTTCGCGGCGAACCATCACGGGCGATGATCAAGCGCTTCATCATTTTGTTCGCGTTGGCTGCGACGCTCGCGCTGCCTTTCGTGCTCCGGCCCGCCCAGCGCACGCGGGAGCGTGCGCAAGACACGCTGACGATCATCACTCCTCACAACGAGGCGATCCGGCATGAGTTTTCGCTTGGCTTCAAAAAGTGGTACCACGAACGAACGGGACGCACCGTCTCGCTGGACTGGCGGGTGATTGGTGGAACGAGCGATATCGCCCGATTTCTCGAGTCGGAGTACGTCGCCGCATTCAAAGCACATTGGACATCGCGATTGAATCGGCCGTGGAGCGCGGAGGTCCAGGGGAGTTTTGCGAATGCCCGCTTAACGGCTGACGCATCTGGCTTGGCCAGGGAAGCGCGCGAAGCATTTCTAGCCTCAGAAGTGGGATGCGGGATCGATCTGTTTTTCGGCGGAGGCAGTTATGATTTCATCTCCCAGGCCAATGCGGGACGATTGGTGCCGACCCGTTTGCTTGAGACGGAGCCGGAGATATTCACCGACGCGGTCATCCCGCGCGTCTTTGCCGGGGAGGAATACTGGGATCGCAAGGGTCGTTGGATCGGAAACGTGCTCAGCTCTTACGGAATCCTCTACAACCGGGACAGTCTGAAGCGCCTCGGAATCGGGCAGGCACCGCGGGAGTGGAGTGACCTCACGGATCCGCGCTATGTCGGGGAAGTAGCACTGGCGGATCCGACCAAGAGCGGATCGATTGCGAAAGCTTTCGAGAATTTGATTCAGCAGCAGATGCAACGGCGCCTTTCGGCTTTGCGGGCCGACGGATCCGGCAGGAACGGCGGTGACGACAAAACGTTGGAGTCGAGGGCAGTTCGGGAAGGCTGGATTGAAGGCCTGAAAATCCTGCAGTTAATGGGAGCAAACGCGCGGTACTTCACCGACAGCTCGCAGAAACCGCCGATCGACGTGTCGCAAGGCGACTGTGCGGCCGGCGTGTGCATCGACTTCTATGGACGGTCGCAGGCAGAGGTGACCCAGCACCGAGGTGCGGGCGAGTCGCGCCTGGGTTTCACGTCACCACGCGGCGGGGCGGTGAGTTCGGTTGACCCGATTGCGCTGCTTCGAGGCGCCCCGAATCGCGAGGTAGCGGAATTGTTTATTGAATACACGCTCACCATGGAGGCTCAAAAACTATGGAATCTGCGTCCGGGCACGGAAGGCGGGCCATCGCGCTACGCGCTGCGGCGATTGCCCGTCCGGCGTGATTTCTACGCCCATTCCGAGTGGAAACCGTTGCGGAGCGACCCTGAGGCCGAGCCCTACTCGCAAAGCGAGTCTTTGGTTTATCAGCCTGCCTGGACTGGCGGAGTGTTTCGCGAGATGGCGTTTATCATCCGCGTGATGAGCCTCGATACCCATGGTGAACTCGTCCATGCGTGGCGTGCGATCATGACCACGCCCGAACCGCATAGATCAAGAGCGTTGGCGGAGCTGCAGAAACTCGACGCGGTGTCCTATGATCATGCGCTGACGGACATCAAGAGAAGCCTCACGTCGAAAAACAAAGTGGACGAGATTACGCTCGCGCGAAAACTCGGTAACGCGTTTCGCGCTCAGTATGCGGAAGCGGAACGAATCGCCCGGCACACCGACTGAGCGTCAGGCATGAGCGGGTGGATGGCGTCGTTCCAGGTGGCGCTGGGGGTCGGCGAGCGGTGTGAATCCGAATTGCGCATACAATCTTTGCGCTTCGAGTGTGGCATCAGTGATCAGGTGGCTGCCGTGGCGAACTTCGGGCACGCGGACAACGATGATTCAGGCAGGGAACGACGATGTTACAGGCTCGCAAAGGCAGCCGCAAAACCCGCTTGGTCCGCTGCTTTGAAGAACGACGTTCCGGCCACGAACGTATCCGCGCCGGCAGCGCGGCAGAGCGGTGCGGTCACAAGGTCGATCCCACCATCGACCTCGAGGCGAAAATTGAGGCCGTGCTTTTTCCGCCAACTCGAAATCTCTTCGAGCTTGGGCAGCATGTCGTCGCGGAATGGTTGACCGCCGAAACCGGGCTGAACCGTCATCACCAGGACGAGATCGACGTGGGGTAACAAAGACTCGATCAGCGAAGGTGGAGTATCTGGGTTGAGCACAATGCCTGCCTGGCAACCCAGGGCGCGAATCCGTTCGAGCGTCGCGCGGTGGTCGTACGCCGGCTCAATGTGGATACTAATGAGGTTCGCGCCGGCCTTGGCGAACGCTTCAACATAGCGCTGCGGCTCAGAGAGCATCAGGTGCGTGTCAAAAAACAAACCCAGTCCGCGCCGGCGTAGGGCGGCGAGAGTTTCCGGTCCGAAAGTCAGATTCGGGACGAAATGGCCGTCCATGATATCGAGATGGAGCCACTCAAGGTGCAGGTCCTCCACGGCCCGTGCGCTGGATGCCAGATGCGCGTGATCACCAGCCAGGATCGAAGGTGCGAGGATCGGACGATGCATGATCACCATACGTCCAGCACAGTGTGGACCACCTTTTTCGAGAGTGCTTCGGCCATCAGCGGAAGCGTCTGATACTCCGACTGAAGTTGTCCACCGTCGGTGAACGAATCGCGTTGTGCACGAACCATCCGATCCTTGAAGAGCATGCCACCGGATTTCGATTCAAGGGTACACGCGACGTCCAGGGTGAGCGTAAACTTTCGAGCGAGTCCGGTGTCGTTCTCCAAAACCGACGCGACGTCGCGGTGGAAGTCGCGCAGCATAACATGGAGGGTGGCTTCTGCAGCATCGGGAGAGTTCACGAGCGTGATGCGACCATCGTGCTCAAAGGCTTCGCGGAGTTGCGTGGTGATCAGGGCGCGCGACTGCGGTAGAAGCGTCTGACTCGTCGCGGGCGCTATATAGAGCGTCGTGAAAGCGAGCTTACCTTCGTTGCCGAGCTGATAATGCCCGCATCCGGCGAAGAGAACGATGCCGAGAAGGAATGGAAGAGCGGAAAACCGGAAACGCATGCCGGCGAAAGTGGAGGCGAGCTGGTGAACTGGCGCAAGTCAGACTTCGCAAACCAATGTCCGAGCGGCCCCATTCGCTTCGAGTGCGCCGGTGAGCGCGCACTACAAATCAACGAAGGAACTGACCTCTTAGAAAAAGAAGAACCGCTTCTTCTTCTTCGCCGGCTTTTCGCCAG
>JBDSPT010000091.1:0-8442 GCA_039930205.1 Opitutus sp.
TCGACAACGTGTACGGCGATCGCAATCTCGTGTGCTCGTGCGTTGGCATGGATGCATACGCCGAAACGAAATAGTCTGCCATTCGCCGGAAACGGCACCGCCGTTGCTCAAACCCTCGCTTCCGCGAGCGGGGCTTTTTTATCCCCCACAACCTTTACATTTTACCGAACTGTGACCTCCCATCCCGACTCAACTCCGGGCGGTTGCTGTCCTAAACTCTCATGCGATTTATTCCTCGTCTGTTCCTGCACGTCACCGTCGCGCTGGGTCTGATCCCCGCGACGTTCGCCCAGACTCCTTCCACCATCTCGTACACCGGCTCGCCCTACACCCAAAATTTCGATACGCTGGCGTCGGTCGGTACGTTTACGCTATCCGGCGCAGGACCGTTCGCGCTCGACGAGGCTCCCTTCGCGACCTCGAGCGGCGGCCCATCACCGTTGGCAGGCTGGCGATTTGCGAAGGTCAGCGGGACCGGGGCCAACGCTCTCTTTTTTGTCGGAACCGGGTCCTCGACTACGGGCGGCGTCTATTCCTTCGGCGCCACCGATTCACTTGCTGATCGTGCCTTCGGAACTCTGCTTAGTGGCACCGTCGGCTCCACCGTCGGCGCCGTGTTCACCAACGACACCGGTGTGACGATCACGGAATTTACCCTCAGTTATACGGGCGAACAATGGCGCTACGGCGGAACGACGGGAACTGATCGACTCTCCTTTGAATATCAGGTCGGGGCCTCGTCGATCGTGGGCGGCACGTTCACCTCTGCGCCGGCGTTGGACTTTACGTCAGTCATTCACGGTGACGGCTCGACCGGCTCCGCCGCTCAGTCCGGCATCGGCAACACGTCGAAGTCGACCCTCACCTCCACCGTCACCGGCCTCAATTGGGCGCCCGGTCAAACCCTCGCGATCCGCTGGTCGGATTTCAACGTCACCGGCAGCGATGACGGACTCGCCATCGACGACCTGACCTTTTCGACCAGCAGCGCCCCCGTTCAACTTGCAGTATCCTCCACCTTGCCGTCGGCCAATGCCGTCAACGTCGCTCCGGGCGCCTCGATCACCGTGAACTTTAATTCTCCCGTCAACGTCAGCGGAACCTGGTTCACCTTGGCCGGCAGTATCAGCGGCCCGCACACCGCAGGCGTCAGCGGCGGCGCAACCCAATTCACCCTTTCGCCATCACCTGTCTTCACCGACGGCGAGACCGTCACGCTCACGATTCTCAAGGATCAGGTCGCCGATGCGTCCACTGGATTGATCCATCCCGCAGCTGATTATATAACGACGTTTACGATCTTCTCCTCGACGCCCATTCCCGTTCACACGGTCCAAGGCGCCGGCACAACCAGTCCGTACGCCGGCCAGATCATTTCGGTCGAAGGTATCGTCACCGCTGACTTCCAGGTCACCGGCAGCCTGGGCGGTTTTTACGTTCAAGCACTCGAAGCAGAGTACGACGCGGACGCCACCACGTCGGAAGGTATGTTCATCTTCAATACGACGTTTGCGGTAAACGTGGGCGACAGGGTGCGTGTGACGGGCAGTGTCGCTGAATTCGGGACCGCGCCCCGTACCCAGACCGAACTTACCGCCGTAACCAATGTCACGATCCTGAGCACGGGCAACGGTCTTCCCGCCCCCACTCCGGTGAACCTGCCCTTCGCCAGCACCACCTATGGCGAACGTTATGAGGGCATGCTCGTCACATTGCCCCAAACCCTCACGGTCACCGACACGTTCGACCTGGGCAGATTCGGTGAGATCGTCCTCAGCCTTGGCCGACTGTCCAATCCCACCAACATCGTGGCACCTGGCGCGGCGGCCATCGCCCAGGCAGCGACCAACCTGCTGAGTCAAATCCTCGTCGACGACGGCGCGGCCCCGCAAAATCCCGACCCGACCCCATTCCTGGCCGATAGCGCCGGGCTGGGTCTCACGCGTCGCACGGGCAGCACGACGTCGAACGTCACCGGCATCTTCGATGAAAAATTCGGCAGCTACATCATCGAGCCAACGACCACCCTGACTTTCGTGGATGCAAATCCGCGCACGACGCCGCCCGCTGTCCAGGGCGGTTTGCGCATCGCCATTGGCAACGTCCTCAACCTGTTTAACGGCGACGGCAATGGCGGCGGTTTTCCCACCACGCGGGGTGCGGACACACCGGTCGAGTATCAACGTCAACTCGCCAAGATCGTCGCGGGGATCGCCGCGATCCGACCCGACGTCATGGGACTGACCGAACTGGAGAACGACGGCTTTGGTTCAACCAGTGCCATTGCCCAGTTGGTCAGCAGCCTCAACGCCGCCGTGCCGGTCGGGTATACGTATGCCTTTGTGAATACGGCAGGCATCGATCTGACATCCGATGAGATTCACAACGGATTGATCTATCGCACCGAGACGGTCGAAATCGTTGGCGCCCCTGCCGCGCTTAACGGCACCTACTTTGTGGGGATCGCCCGTTCACCAGTGGCGCAGACGTTTCGTCAAATATCCACGGGCGAGGTGCTGACGGTCAGCATCAACCACTTCAAATCCAAGGGCTCCGCCTCGACGGGACCGGCTGCGACCGATGGCATCGTGCCGAATCCGAACGTCGACACGGGCGACGGACAGGGCAACAGTAACTACGTCCGCACCAAACAGGCCCAGACTCTCGCCGCCTGGCTCGCGACTGATCCGACCAAGAGTGGCGATCCCGATTTCCTGATCATCGGCGATCTCAATGCGTACGCCAAAGAGGACCCGATCGTTGCCCTCGAGCACGCGGGTTACATCAATCTCACCGAGGCCGTCGAAGGTGTCGGCGGGTACTCCTACTCGTTCAACGGTGAATTCGGTCACCTCGACCACGCGCTCGCGAGTGCGCATCTGGCGGAGCAGTTCGTGGATGCCGGAACGTGGCATGCCAATTCCGATGAACCGCCGTACTACGATTACAATACGGAATTCAAATCGGCGGCACAGCAGGCCATCAACGTGGGCACGCCGTATCGGTATTCTGACCACGATCCGGTGATCGTCGGCTTTGACCTGCATCCCGACCCCTCGGCTCCCGCGATTACAACCTCACCACAGGACCTAACCGTTGACGAAGGCTCCAGCGCGACGTTCTCGGTCGTCGCCAGCGGCTACCCCGCGCCCACTTATCAGTGGTTCTTTAACGGCAACCCGATCGCCTCCGCAACCAGCGCTTCCTTCACCATCGCCGCTACGAGCTTCGCCGATGCGGGGAACTACTCGGTGGTTGCGACCAACGACCGCGGCAGCGTCTCGAGCGGGTCGGCTGTCCTGACCGTTCGTGACATCACGCCGCCCATATTGATGTTGCCGGCAAATCTGCAGCTTGAGGCCACCAGTCCGGCAGGTGCCGTGGCCACGTTTACCGTTTCAGCGACCGACAATCGCGACGGCGTGATCGCGGCGACGGCGACCCCGCCATCCGGCAGTACCTTCCCGATCGGCACCACCACCGTGAACGTCAAAGCCACCGATGCGGCGAACAACTCGATCTCGGGTTCCTTCACCGTGACGGTTTCCGATACGCTGGCTCCCACCCTCAGCCTCAGCGTTACACCCAACGTCCTCCGTCCACCCAATCACAAAATGGTCAAGGTGACGGTCACCGCCAACGTGACCGACGCCGGCGATCCCGCCCCCGCGACCAAAATTATTGCGATCTCAAGCAACGAACCGGTTACCGGACCTGGTACGGGCAACAAATCACCGGACTGGCAAATCACCGGCGCACTCACGGCCGATCTCCGCGCCGAGCGCTCCGGCGCGGGCACAGGTCGCGTTTACACGATCACCGTCGAGAGCCTCGACGCTTCGGGAAATGTCACCCAGGCGAAAGTGACCGTAACGGTGCCGCAGTGAAGGGATCAGAGCTGTTTGGGATATGACTGCCATCACGAGCGGCGCGCAGCGCGCCGTGGCGATCCAGCGGGATTCCACGCAATGACAGAATTACTCAACAGCCCTTAGCTAGCCAGGTGCACCCATGCCAAAGGCGCGTTGCTTCCAACGCGCCTTTTTTCTGTCCGTTTGAGGGGGCTCTTCGCCTCCTCAATAACCCAGCTCTTTTCGCACGTACTTGACGGCCGGGCTGCCGAAGGAAAGCACGCGATCGTGATACGCTTTCAGGTTGAACGCCGCCCCTTCCTTCTTCTCGGCAGCGGCCCGCAGATCGTCGTGTTCGATTGCGCCAACGAAATAGGACGAAAGCTGGGTTGAACTCTGACACACCCGGCGCCATTTGCCGACGGCTTCACCTTCCTCCTGGAAGCCGCGCTGCATCATGAGATCGAGTGCCCGCTGTTCGGTCATGTTTCCCGCGTGCACCTTCTGGTCCAGCATCGCGTTGATGATCGCGCGCAACCGCATCTTCAGTTGCTGCATGCGGACCTCCGCGCCGCCGAAGCCCGCGTCCGCCATGACGCGCTCCGTGTAAACGGCCCAGCCTTCGACAAATGTACCGCTTGACCAGATCGCGCGCACGAGCGTCGGAGCTTTGAATTGGTTGGAATGCGCCAGCTGCAGGTAGTGGCCGGGCATTGCTTCGTGCACCGTCAGGTCATGGAGCATGTAGTCGTTGTATTCGCGGTAGAACGACAGTTTACGTTTGGCCGGCCAGTCCCGCGGAGTGGGCGAAACCAGGTAGAACGTTTCGCCATTCGGTTCGAGTGCGCCGGGGGGCTCGCAGTAGGCAATCGCCACGCCACGCCGAAATTCCGGGAGCACGATCACTTTCAGCGGCGTCTGTGGCACGGTCACCAGGCTCTTCTTTCGCACAAAGTCGGTTGCTGCTTTCGTGATCTCCTCCGCGCGGGCAACCACCGTCGTGTCGTCGGAGTGCGTCTCAGCCAGTTTGTCGAACACCGCACGAATAACCTTCGGCCGATCCGACAACGTCGCGGCACTCTCCGCCGGGAAGTACTTTTGATACAACGGAACCGCGGTCGCGTAAAGTGCTTCGGTCGTCGTGATGAGTTCGCGTTCAGCGCGCGCGAGGATCTCATCGGCGCTCAGTTCTGAGTCCAACAGGTAGCGCAGCTTCTTCCGGAACTTATCGGCTCCGAGTCGGAAATCGCCGCTGGCTTTCGGCAGCACGTCGTTTTGCAGCCAGGCTTTGTAGTCGGTCAACGCGGCGATCGCCTTCTTCTGCGCGACGGCGAACTGCGGCCGCAGGGCCGGAACTTTCTGCGCCAGTTCATCCAAACCGGACTCGAGCAGGCCAATCGCTCCCGCGGTTTGCTGAATCGTAGTTTCAGTATGGATGCGTGGCGGGTTCTTGAGGTTCGCTTTGATTTGCGCGACCACCTTCGGCATCGCTTCCATCCGTTGGATCGCATCGCCCAGTCTCTTTTCCGCCGGCGCGAAATCGCGCACCGTGAGCGCATACACGCTGTCCGCCAGGCTGTCGTTGTACGAAAGAGGATTCCAGTCGAACGGCCGTTCCTCGGTGAGTTTAAAGAGCTCCGCTTCAAGGTTCAGCCGAAGAATCTGGGCATCCACCCGATTGGGACCGGTGAGCGCCGCGCCATCGATTTGTTGCAACGCTGCCAGTTGCGCCCGCAAAGACGCCTCCCGCCTTGACCGGGCTTCGGCGCTGTAGTCGCGGAGCTTCCCATCGAAGCGGTGATCACCTAACGCCGTCGCAACCTCGGGTTGATCGACCAATAGATCCTCGATCGCGGCTTTCGCGAGCGTGACGAAGGCGTCGTCCGCCGCCGAAGCCCATCCTCCATTCGTAACCATCAGGAACCACGCCGCCGCCGCTCCGGCCAAAAACCTTCCGAAGGGTAATTTCATGGGCAGACCCTACGTAAGCGTTCCTTTGTCTCAACGCACATTTTCGCTCTCCGGCATCTCGCACGGAGCCGAATCGGACGAGATCAGCGACTCGCCGATTGCGCTCCGCCTCGGTCTGAGTTTCCTCACCCCATGAAAATCGTCCGGCACCTCACCGCGCGTGGTCCTGCGTATGCCGCTCTGCAGGCCGACGGCACCGCATGCGAAATTGTCGGCGACATCTTGGGCGAGTTCCGCCTGACCGACCACGCCGTGACGCTCGGCCACCGTCTGGCTCCCGTGGAACCACGTTGTCTCATCGGCGTGGGCCTCAACTATGCGAAGCACGCTGCCGAAGGGGGCAAGCCACCGCCCCAATGGCCCATGTGGTTCATGAAACTGCCTGGGGCTGTGCAGCATCCCGACTCGCCGATCGAACTCCCGCGTCATCAGCCCACCCTGCAGGCGGACTATGAAGCCGAGCTTGCGATCGTCATCGGCCGCACCGCCCGCAACCTCACGAAGGCGGAAGCGATCAACTACGTTCTGGGCTACACCTGTGCCAACGACGTGAGCGCGCGCGACTGGCAGCGCACGTTTGGTGGCGGGCAATTCTGCCACGCTAAAAGTTTCGATACATTTTGCCCGCTGGGTCCCGTACTCGTGACGCCGGATGAACTGCCGAACCCAAACGCCTTGCGAATCCGTTCGATGCTCAACGGCACCGTGATGCAGGACTCGTCCACTGCCGACATGATCTTCGACGTGCCCACGCTCATCGAATTTCTGACGGCCGACAAGACGTTGCCCGCCGGTACCGTGATTTTGACGGGCACGCCGGAAGGTGTCGGCTTTGCCCGCACTCCGCCCGTGTGGTTGAAAGCGGGTGACACCATCTCGATCGAAATCGAACAGATCGGCACGCTGACAAATCCGGTGGCCTTGTCGGCGACCTGATCCGTTCACCGCCCGCACCCAAAGGAGCGGAGATTGATTGGCGGTTCACGCGCTTCAGTGGTCTGCGTTTGAACTCAGAGGTCTCGGAGACGCCGAGTTGGAACGGCTTTCCAACGTAGCCGTGCCCGTGAGGGCAGGGACGTTCTATTCCACGCCTGCCTCGGGTCCTCGCTGCGCTCCCTGAGTTCCATGTTCAAAATAACAGCGCCGCGCGACCCGCCACTCACCGCCCGCCTTTTTGCACCAGCCCAGTAGCTTCACCGATTGCAGCAGGCCGCCACCTGCCCGAACATCAACCGATGAAGAAAGTCCACATCCCCTCACTGCCCGAGGACCAGCAACGCTCGCCATCGGGCAAATTCCAGTCGTTCTGCAAAAACATTTCGGTGGCGCTTGGGGCGCGACGCCGCGTCAACGAACCGGGCGACGCACATCCGTTCGACGTACAAATCAGACGCATTCCGCCGGGCGCTTCGGTGTGCCCGTACCACGCGCACGCGGCGCAATGGGAGCTATTCGTCATCGTCAGCGGCCAAGCCTCCGTGCGGCGCGAGGGTGAGACGCACACGGTCACGGCCGGCGACGCGTTTGTCCATCCGCCGGGAACGCCCCATCAGATCACCAACGCATCCCCGAGCGAAGATCTCCTCGTGTACATCGTGGCGGACAACCCCCCGGTCGACGTTTTCCACTATCCCGATTCCAAAAAATACGGGGTTCGGCCGATGGGTAAGTATTTTCGGATCGAGGAGGTCGACTACTTCGACGGCGAAGACGCGCGAGACTAGAGCCTTTTAAACAAAACGGTAGCCGACTGCCTTTCAGAACCCACCGCCGCACGCGACTCGCTGCTCACGAGCGGAAGACGATCCCCACTCTGCCGCGCACAGGCTCCTGATTGTATCCGGCAGTTACTACACTCGCTTCGGCGAGAGCAGTTTCTCGCGACCGACATAGTAGAGAACCATACAGATCGCGACGAAGGGGATCAGCGACAACAGATCCGCATTCGGGCCTTGGAAAAACGGATTGTGGGCTGACGACCAAGCGAAGAGCGCGGCGTCGAAGCGATCCATGACGCCAGCGAGGAACGCGATGATGATTCCGGCAATTGCGCCGCCCGCGATATAGCCCGATGCGAGGAGCACACCGGGGCTCTTGTCGCTTTCCTCGACATGCTGCGCTTCAGTCATGTGCGCGCGCGAGGCAAGTTTGCGACCATGGCGATCCACCAGCCAGCGGATCATGCCCCCGATAAAAATCGGCGAAGAGGACGACAGTGGCAGGTACACTCCCACTGCAAAGGCGAGTGCCGGCACCAACGACATCTCGAGCACGACGGCGATCATGACGCCGAGCAACACGAGTGCCCAGGGAAGTTTCCGGTCCAAAATTCCTTTGATGATGTAAGACATCAACGTGGCTTTCGGCGCGTCGAATTTTCGAACGACCGAACCATCAGGCCGCGTGTTGTGCGTCCCGTTGATCACAGGATCAACCAGCCAAACCGCATGGCCCGCCGGGCTCACGAGATAGCGCCCAGCCGGGCCACCGACCGCGTCATTCTTCTGCCAAACGAGATAGCTGTTGGCATCATCGCGCGCTTGCGGGCCGGTGAGCTTCTCCTGCTTGCTCAGCGTGCTCACATCGACCTGGAGGCCAGCGGCCGCGACTTGGGCGGCCG
>JBDSPT010000092.1:0-3148 GCA_039930205.1 Opitutus sp.
CGGCCTCGACGCGTGGGGGGGCTGAATTGCCATTGCGTCAATGCGCTCGCCGCGCGATCACCCAGCTCGGGTGCCGGAGATGAGACGAGCATCGGCATGCGCGGAGTGCCTTTCTCGTCGATGATAAAGTCGATGATGGCCGTTTGATTTCCGCTGCTACCGGAGGTGTTCGCCGTCGACACGGGCGACACCGTGCGCACCGGGGTGGGCAGGCGGTCGAGCTCGCCCGGCGCACAGACGCGACGCACGTATCTGGGCCGGTTCGCAAACGACATCAGTGATTTGAGGGTCGCATTGCCATCCATGGAAACGACGGTGCCGGAAGCTTCAAAAGACAGTTGCAATTCAGTGCGGATCGGGACGGGTTGACCGTCGACGGTCGCCGGTTGGTAACTCCAAAACGGCAGTATGCGCATCGCCTCGGTGGCGAGGGACTCGTGCGTGTACCGCGTCGGCAGCGCGTCGGTCAGCCGCCCCGTTTCGTCCACCGTGATCATGACGAACACTTCGCCTGACGTGATCGGGACGAGTAAGAGACCGGGCGGGAATCGGGCCTCGACCGTTTGCTTGATCTTGAGGCGGGTCGATTCGGCCGCCCACAGGGTGACCGAAGTGGCGACGCCTAGAGTGAGCATCGCCGCGCACAAACCAAGAAAGCGGGTCGTCTTCATTGCGAGCGGGGGTTGCCCGTAGCGTACTCCGAAACTTTGCGAAACAAAGCAGAATGTCGCGAAGCGCGTGAATGGAATCACGAGGGACCGAGATGCTGATAAAACAACGAGGAACGGTGGAGTGCTTGTACTCGTGCCCGTAACCGGAATCTTGCTCCTGATTAATCGGCGCGGTTCGACCGTGGAACACAGAGGTCACAAAGGAAAACCGGAGGCCCAAGAGCGGGAGCCTTCGGAGTCGGAAGGTGAAACCGCCAAACTCACCAAGAACCGCCGTCGCAGTAGAGCGTAGTCGCTGACCCACTGTAGAATGTGACCAACAATCCGAAGTAGGTAGCGCGCTCGCGCGCGGTCGGAGCGGCCGCACGACTTTGGTACGAAGAGAGAGGCTATGAGATCAGACTCAAATTCGTTCGCGATCCCGCGGCGAGGGAGGTTCCCCAGGCGACTGAGAGTTCCGTCGGTCGGTCACTCCTGCAGTCTCTGTGTCAGAGCTCCGTGACCTCTGTGACGCATGCCTTGATTGTGGCTGCGCGATCTCTGGTGGGTGCCAGCGAGTGAACCTTCCGGGCCTTCCATGACTCCTTGGGTCAACCGCTACTCCAACCGCGCGCGAGCGCGCGGCCTACATAGGACGAAATGTGGTACGGGCCAAAATGCGCTGAAAGCTTAAGCCACGGGGGCGAAGTCGATCAGGCGTTTGAAGCGATCTACTTTGTCCACCACGACCTTGAGCCGGCCGTTGAGTTCGAAACGTCGCTTCGTTTTCCGTCCCACCAAAGCGGTGCCGTCGTTACTCGGATTGTAATGATCGTCGGCCAGCGACGACGCAGCGACGAAACCGAAGGTCATCGACTCGACGAGCTCGATGAAAAATCCGTTCTGTCGTACGTCGGTGATGACCGCGGCGAATTCCGTCTTCTGCTTTTTCTCCAACTCGCGTTCGAAGAACTCGAGCAGCTTGATCTTCACGCTCTCGCGCTCTGCTTCGGCGCTCGCGATTTCGGTGAGGCTCAGGTGCTCACCCATACTCTCGATCCGCGCCAGATTGTAAGGACTATGACCTTGAGCGCCGGGATGCCCGTGATGCTTGATCAAATACGTGTCGAACACGCGGTGCACCACGAGATCCGAGTAACGTCGGATCGGTGAAGTGAAGTGAGTGTAGTCTTTTTTGTGCAACCCGAAGTGGCCGTCAGGCGTGCCGCGATACGCCGCCTTCTTCAGGCTGCGCAGGAGTTGGGTGCGCAGCGTGTAGCCCTGCGGATGGGTGCGCAGCGTTTCGAGCAACTTCACGATTTCCTCCCGCTTCGTGAGAGTACCGACATGAATGCCGAAGCTGCCGAGCAGCTGGCGATACTCGTCGAGTTTCTCGGCGTCCGGCTCGTCGTGTACGCGATAGAGCGAGGGAAGTGAATGCGTGCGCGTCAGCCGGGCGACTGCCTCGTTGGCCGCCAGCATGAATTCCTCGATGAGCTGATGGCTTTCATCGTGCTCGATTTTTTCGAGGCGGTCGGCGTAGCCCTTCTCGTCGACGAAGATCTTGGTCTCTGGCATGTCGAGATCGAGGCTGCCATGGGCCATGCGATCGCGACGAAGTCGGCTGGCAATCTTCCAGAGCGCGCGAACCCATGCCTGCAGTTCGCTGAGCTCAAGATCATCCAGTGAACTCAGCGCGCGACCCGTGGAGCCGGTCTGATGTTTGGGCGGCAGCGGCAACGCGCGGATGCGCTCGAGGTCATCCTCGAAGAGCAGCGCGTAGGCCTGTTTGTAAGTGAGTCGCTTGCGGCTGCGAATCACCGTATTCGCGAACGTCGTGTCCTTGGGGCGACCGTTCTTGGCGAACGTCATGAACACGGCTTTGCACAAACGGTCCTGCGCTTCGACCAGCGAGCACAGCCCGTTCGAAAGTTTTTCCGGCAGCATGGGGATCACCACGCCCACGAGGTACGTGGAGTTGCCGCGCCGCTGCGCCTCGCGATCCAACGCCGTTCCCACCTTCACGTAACTCGAGACATCCGCGATGTGGATACCGATTCGCACCTCGCCGCCTTCAAGCACTTCATAGGAAAGCGCGTCGTCGAAATCCTTGGCGTCGTCGGGATCGATCGTGAACACCGGCTTTTCGCGGTAATCCAGCCGGTGCGCGAGATCGCGCGCCTGCACCCGATCCGGGAGAGCAGCCGCTTCCTGCTCCACATCGGTCGGGAATTCTTTCGTGAGGTTGTACTTTACGAAGATGCCCAGCAGTTCGGCCCGCGGCTCGTGAGTTTTGCCGAGTCGCGTGGTGAGTTCGCCCGTCAAGGCATCGTTCCGCCGTTTCCACTCGTGTAGTTTGACGACAACTTTGTCGCCGGGCTGTGGCGCCGGTTTGAGTCCGGACTTCGCCGGATCATCGACGTGAATTTCGTAGACGAAACGTGGATCGTCCGGCACGACGGCGAAGCTGCGCCCTTCGCGCCGCAGGTCGCCCACCA
>JBDSPT010000093.1:0-4366 GCA_039930205.1 Opitutus sp.
GGCTCCTCGGGTTGTTTGACGAGGTAGCCGATTTTGACGCTGCTGGCCGCGACGCCGGTCGTGGCGGGAGAGGACGGAGCCTGTTTGCTGCAACCGGCAACCAAGGCGGCGACGAGAACCCAGCCGACGAAGGAGAGGGGAGTGAATCGCATGAGGTGAGGGGAATTGAGGTAACAGCAGCAGAAGGGAATGATTGGCGAGGGCGAGCCTGCAGGACCGTCATCCGGGCCGGGTCCAAGTGGAAAATTCACGCGAATGACGTAAATCGGTTTGAGGTCGTGCAGCGTTCTTTGACGTGCCTTGGACGACCGATACAAGCGGGTCAAAGACGCCGCTCCACTTCAGGCCGGTTCGCGTCAGTCGCGGGACCTCTCCCGCCGCTATTCGGCCAACAGTGCGATCTGAATGCCGGGGCCGTGAACGCCTTCAATCAGGATGCCTTCCACGTCGGCGGTTTTCGACGGACCCGTACACCAGACGATGTTTGGGTCGTTCGGCATCGAGGAAACGGCGGCGGGCAGATCGAGAAAAATGTCCGGGCGGCGAAGCACGGCGATGTGCACCCAGGGAGCCAAGGCGCCGAGGCGACGCGAAGTCCCGTTGTCGGAAAGGATGATCGTCCCGGTCTCAGCGATACCGCCGAGCGCGGCCGTGATGCCGAATTGATAGTCGTCGACGCGCGTGCGGTCGAACTCGGTCTCGACGTTGAACGTATTCGGAAACTCGGCACGCAGCGTGGGCCAGAGCGCGGGATCGCAGTAGCCCCGGAGCGTATTGGTTTCCGTCAGGTAGGAGACGAGTTCGCTGACGTGGCTTATCGGACGCCCGTTGACCGCTTTCATTCGTTCCGAGAACAGGCTCCAGCGATCGACCCCGGCGTGGGCTTCACGCAGCACGATCAGGTCGCGGTCCCAGTCCGGCAGCGCGGCACGCTGAGGAAGCGAAGCGAGAGCGTCGCGCACGCGGGCAAGGATGATGTCGCGGGAAGAACTCATGGCGAATATTGCTGAGGTTTGAACCACCGAGGCACGGAGAACACGGAGACTCCGATCAACCGAGCCGTACGGATATTCGGACGGCGGCCAACGCGGTCTCCGTCGCAAATACCCCTGCTCATCAGATCGAATTCATCCGCGCCAAGCCGCGTTTGTTCGAATTCGGTTCGATCGTTTTCCGTGTCCTCGGTGTCTCCGCGGTTCAATGTTCGTCCGCATCTCATGGCTTCTTCGGGCGGTTCTTCATCCAAGAACGAAACTCACCGCCGCGCCATTTGGGTAAGGTGCGTTCATTTTCCCAAGCGCGCAGCGCGGGGATGGGCATGAGTTTTGTGGGCAGGAAGTTGATCAGCTTGCCGCCCGTGAGCGCTGCTTTCCACGCCGTTGGTTGCGAGGCCAGGACCGACCAGGCGCCCATCGGGGGAGTGCCGGCCGAGGCCAGCGGCGCATGTTCGCGTTTTCCTTTTTCTCGGAGTCGTAACAGGAGATCCGGAATCGGGATATTGACCGGGCAGACCTCCTGGCACGCGCCGCAGAGCGACGACGCTTTCGGCAGATCCGCGAGCGCGGAAAATTTCTCGCCGGCCAGGAGGGGGGAGAGGACGGCGCCGACCGGACCGGGATAGACGCTGCGATAGGCGTGGCCGCTCGCCTGGCGGTAGACGGGGCAGACGTTGAGGCATGCGCCGCAGCGGATACAGCGGAGGATATCGCGGCACTCGGTCGCGAGCACATCCGTGCGGCCATTATCGACGAAGATGACGTGCATCTCTTCCGGGCCGTCAGGCTGCGTCGGAGATTTCGGTCCGGTGATGAACTCCGTGTAAACGGTGAGCTGCTGCGCGGTGCCGGAGCGTGCGAGGAGATTGAGCAGGAGCCCAAGGTCTTTGTCGCGGGGCACCAATTTCTCGATGCCGATCAGCGCGATGTGGCACTTGGTGGCGGCGAGACAAAAGCGGGAATTGCCTTCGTTGGTCACGAGCACAATGCGACCGCTCTCAACCGAAACGAAATTTGCACCGGTCAGGCCGACATCTGCCTTCAGGTATTTCTCGCGGAGGAAATTGCGAGCGCGTCGAGTGATCGTCTGCGGGTCGTCGTTGTAGGCGCCGAGACCCTCGCGCTCGAAACTCTGGGCGATCTCGCGGCGGTTCTTGTGAATGATGGGACGAACGATGTGGCTCGGGTGATCGTGATCGATCTGGATGATGAACTCACCGAGATCCGTCTCGAGTGCTTCCATCCCGTGCTTCTCCAGATAGTGCGCGAGTTCAATCTCTTCGCTGACCATCGTCTTGGCCTTAACCATCTTGGTCGCGCCGCGGGCCTGCATGATCTTTAGCACGGTGGCGCAGGCATCGTCGCCAGTGGCAGCCCAATGGACCTGGGCTCCGTTGGCTTGCAGCCTGGCTTCGACCTGCGGCAGATACGTATCCAGGTTCTCGATTACGTGCTGCTTGATCTCGCCCGCGGTTTGGCGGAGCAGGTTCGGATCAGCGAACTGATCGAAGAGCATCTTCGTGCGCTTCTCGTGGGTCGCTTTGGTGCTTTGGTAGACAGACGCGCGCTTGTCCGGCGCGAGTTTCGTGGAGAAAACGTCAAGAGGTTGAGTCGCCATCAGGATAATGAGGGGGAATCGGAATTAAGCGCTAAGACGCGAAGGAGCAAAGGACGGATGAAGACGGTGAATGTGGAAATCAGGAAATCAGGGACGGAAACGCAAAGGAAGGAGGAGAAGTTTTGAATCTGGAACTCTGGGACGACTGGAAACGGGCACGAACCACGATCCGTTAGACGCAAAAACGCGAAGTCGCTAAGGGCGGATGATGAGTTGATGATCCTGCATCAGTGCTGCCTGTTTGTTGGGAACTTTGCGCCTTGGCTCCTTTGCGTTTAACGAACGAAACCGTTCCTGAGTTCATGAGTTCCATATTCCCTCTCAGGTGAGTAGCCCACCATTCTTCAGCGCGTCTCGGAGGATTTGGGCGAGGTGCTGGGTTTTGATCGGCTTGCCTTCTTTCTCGGCGAGGCCGCCGAGGTGCATCATGCAGCTCATGTCGCCCGACACCAAAACGTCGGGCTGCGCCGCGCGGATGTGCTCGAGCTTCAGCGTGCCCATACCGCTGGAGATATTGGGGAAACTCACCGAGAACGTGCCGCCAAATCCACAGCATTGCTCGCCTTCGCCGAAGGTGACGATCTTCACCCCGGATACTGACGAGAGCAGCGTCTGGGCGGCGTCACTGCTTTTGGTGCCGCGGGTGTGACAGGACCGGTGAAACGCGAGCGAGGCTTTATATTCGCCGGGCCAGGTCGTGACGCCCAGGGCGTTGACGATGAAATCCGCCAGTTCCCAGGAGCGTTGGCCGAGTGAGGCCACGGCCGGGAGGTCAGCTTCTTTTTCGAACTCGAGGAGCGCGCCATGGAACATCATCGCGGCGCAAGATCCTGAAGGTATGACCACCGGCACGTCGCCCTCGAAAGTGCGAACGGTGTGCCGAACGACTTTGCGAGAGGCCGGCCAGTCACCCCCGTTGAAGGCGGGTTGTCCGCAGCAGGTTTGGGCGGTGGGAAACTCGACGGTGCAACCAAGATATTCGAGCACCTCGACGGTGGCGCGAGCGACGTCATCGTAAAACGCATCGCAAATGCAGGTTGCCATGAGTTGCACGCGACGATCGTTGGCGGGCAAGCGGCGATGGGAGAGATCCATGGGTAAAGCAGAAACAACGAAGCGCGAGTTCGGCGTGCGCGCAATACCCGACCGGTTCCCTCGACCGGATAGTGGAAAGGCTAACGGTGAGCGTAAGCGGCACGTCGGTCTTCACCGGACGGGGGAACCTCGCGAATCCCGAAGACTCTTAATTTGCGTCAGCGTCCGCGACTGCGCTGGACTCGCGCGGAACGAATGGCGAAGGTCCTGCGCCACGCGACGGTCCGGACCTGTCCGCGCAGTGCTTACCCCTCTCCATGAAGTCCTCTCGTTCCGTTTTCTTTTCTCTCGTTGCCAGTCTGTTCGTGCTCCTGTCGGCCAGCTGCTCGCGAAAGGCCGAGAGCAAGACCGGGGGGGAAAGTCCGAAAGCGGTGAAAATTGGATTTCTGGTGAAGCAACCGGAAGAGCCGTGGTTTCAACTTGAATGGAAGTTTGCTGACCAGGCGGCGAAGGATCTCGGGTTTACGTTGGTCAAGATTGGTGCGACCGATGGCGAAAAGGTTCTTTCGGCGATCGACAATCTGGCCGCCGGCGGCGCACAGGGCGTGATCATCTGCACGCCCGACACCCGCCTCGGGCCCGCCATTCTCAACAAGGCGCGCGCCTCTCAACTCAAGCTGATCGCCGTGGATGACCAGTTCATCGGCGCGGACGGCCA
>JBDSPT010000094.1:0-12457 GCA_039930205.1 Opitutus sp.
CGGCTTGTGCGTTCTCGTGCTGATGAGCGCGACTCCGTTGCTCGGGGCCGCGTACATGGAATTCCAATACCCACAGCGCCTGTTCATGGTCTCGCTCATGTATCTGCTCATCGCGCTGGCGATCTGGCTGGGTTCGTCGCCGTTCCGCTTACGGGATTTCTTCGAGCGCGTCTTCGCCCGTCCGAGCCGGATCCGCGCGTTCGGGGCGCTGCTGTTTGGTTACGGCGTGGTCCTGTCAGTAGTCGCGTTCACCTACTGAGCTGATCGGAATGAGCGCCGCGCCCGTGAACCCGCCTCCGGTTTTGCTGGTCCTCGCGGGCCCGGCTGGGTCGGGTAAGAGCACGCTCTGCGACCGGCTCGTGTGTGAGGACCCACTTTTTTCTCGCGTGATCACGACGACGACGCGTGCCCCGCGGACCGGCGAGGTGAATGGGGTGCACTATCACTTCTTCACCCCGGAGAAGTTCGATCTGAAGATCGCCGCGGACGAGTTTCTCGAGTGGGCATGGGTCCACGGGAAACGCCGGTACGGCACTTTGAAGTCGAGCGTGCTCGAGCCGTTGGCGGCGGGACAAAACCTCGTGATGAGCGTGGATGTTCAGGGCGTTGAAAGCTTCCGGAAAGCTGCACGCGAGAATCCGCTGCTGGCGCGGCACATGACCACGATCTTCATCGTGGTCGATCACGAGCGGCTCGAATCGCGGATGCGCGCGCGAGCGCAGGACGACGACGATGAGATTGCGCGACGGATGGCGACGGCGGAAGCCGAGCTGCGTGAAGCGCAAAAGTTCGATTATCAAATCGAAAGTCATACGCGCGACGAAGACTTCGCGACCCTGAGAGCGATTGTGGAAAAAGCCCGCGCCCGTACGAGTGCGGCGTTCGTGATGTCAGCGAACCGGTGAACTGACGATCGAAGCCGGGGTCTGCGAGCGGATGCAGGCCCCTGCGATTATCGCCGACGTCGAGTTCACCCCACGTAAAATCATCACGGTTATCGTCGTTGTCGCGGCGCTGATCGGACTGGCCCTGCTGTATCGGCAGATTGATGTTGAAGCCTTGCATCAACGCGCGGAAGGGATCAACGGCGGGTTGATCTTTCTCCTCATGACCGTGCTGCCATTGGTCGGATTCCCGGTAACCGTGACGCATGCGGTGGCCGGCGCGCGGTTCGGCATCCCGATTGGTCTGGCGCTGGCGGCAGCGTCGATCGTCCTGCAAATGCTCGCGAGCTACGCGCTCGTGAAGGCGGCGCCGCAATTATTCGCGAAGCGCCTCGACCCTTTGCGCAAGCGACTGCCGCAAGGCGCACACAAGCCGGTTACCTTGTTTACCATGCTCGTACCCGGCGTGCCGTATTTTGCGCAGAACTACGTTCTGCCTCTCGTCGGCGTGCCGCTGGGGACCTACCTGTTATATGGCGTACCGATTCATATCATAAAATCAGTCGTGGGGATCGTCTTCGGCGATATGAGTGATCACCTGACGCCGATGCGAATCACCGGGTTTGGGCTCTACATGATCGCTACGACGGTCGCGTGCGCGTGGTCATTTCGACGGCTGCAGGCACAAATGAAAGGTCCGCAATCAAAGGCAGGTGGTCGGAGGCGACGCGCGTGAGTTCCGTCCGCGGGACGGAGATGTGAGTGACCTCCAATCTCGGCGAGAGGAAGATGTGGTCGAGTCGCACGAACGGCTTGAGCGAACTGAATGTATTCAGCGGGCGATGACCGTTCCGGGCGGCCTGGGCGTCACGAAACCGCGCGGCGGCCATCCCATACGGCTTGCTCCCGGGCATAAGATTGAAATCGCCACAGAGGATGATCGGCTCGTCGTCGGAGATTCGCCCGAGCCATTCGTCGCCGAGCAGCATGCGCATTTGGAGAACGCGCTCGTTGGGCCCCAACCCCAGGTGGGTCGTGATAACGTTCACCGCGGTGTCGCCGACCATGACCTTCGCCCACAGCGCGGCGCGCGGTTCCTTCCACCAACCTTTCGGATCGTGCGGCAACAACGAGCGCTTAATCACCTCGATCGGCCAGCGACTCAGCAGTGCGTGCCCATAATGCTCCTGACCTCGCGTGACGGTCGGGCAGAACACCACGTGCATGCCCAGCTGCCGGGCGATGAGCTCGGCCTGATCCTCCGCACGTGAACGACGACGGCCGAGATCCACTTCTTGCAGAGCCAGAAGATCCGGCGCCATCGCGGCTGCGACCCGGGCCACACGACGCGGGGAAACACGACCGTCCATCCCGCCGCATCCATGCACGTTATACGTCATGAGGCGGAGGCCGCCGGTTCGGTGGGAGCTTACGACGCGTGGTTTCAACTCCGCCCGTCCCAGATGATGCAATGCGGCTTCGCGCAGCGCAGAGGGTCGCACAAACGTGCCGGTCCCTGGCGGCAGCGAAGTACGCGCCGGCAGCAGCAGAAATCCTTGAGTTTCATCGAGGCCAAAACCGCCGTGAGCCCCACGCTCCAAGGCGAAGCTCCACGAGCCATCCCACGGACTCCAGCCGATCAAGATCAGGTCCCCCGCATCGGGTGTGCTGCAGAACCGTACAATGTCGGCGGCAATCTCAGCGCGCATCTCTTCGGGATGAGGCAGGAGCGGCCCGATGTCTTCCGGCACCCGAGTTTCTCCGCGCGAATGAAACCAGGTCACGTTTCCTTCACGCGTTCGGACCAGCACTCCCGGCACGCGTCCATGCTGGATCAACCGCCTGGCCATCGCGATTCGTTGTTCGTCACTGGTGACGGCTGCGAAGTACACGTGTCCAACCGGCCCCATGGCGGCGACCACGAAGGTTTTTCCTTCTTCCAAGGTCAGCTCTTCCTCGACGCGCAGCTGTGCCATCTTGCGTTGCTGGCGCTTGCTTCGCGTTAGCCACGGAGACGCGCTGATGGGTCGTTGCTGTGAGCGTGCCCGCCACGCTGAGTCGCGCTGCTTCGTCAGTTCGAGGCAGTCGTTGATCACCGCTTCGATACCTCCCGGCAGTTTCTCGGCGAAGGAACGGGCGCTTTCCTGGCCGTGATCTGAAAACACCCAAACGGCGTAGTCACGTCGTCGCGAACGCTGGGCCGCGCGCGAAATTTTCCGGATCGCATGATCGATCTCGTGCAAACCGAACTGCGCGAACCGTGACCCGGGTCCCCGGATGTGAGCCAGCTCATCGTAGCCGACGAAGTTGATGTGAACGATCGGTAGTCCGCGCGTCACATCGATCTGTCCACTGATTTTGAGCAATTCCCGGAGTCCTACACCTACGAATACGCGCGACGCCAGGAGCATGAATTCGAGCGACGGTTTGCGTCCGCGGGCGATTGCGCGAACGGCGTCGCTGATCGCGACGGCGAGCTCCACGAGCAGCAGCCACGCGATGCGGACGGACGACGGCAATTCGAGCACGATAAAGGCGAGAATGTTTCTTAACTTTCCCGTTCGCCACATATCGCCCAGCCCGATGCTGGCCGCGCAGAAGTGGCTTTCCTCCTGGCTTGCGCCACCCGTGTAAATGTTGGACCAGGAGCTGCCGCCTTTGAGCAGGCCTTCGGCCTGCCGGGCGCACTCAGCCTCGCGCGCTTTGGCCCATTCGGGATCCCACATCCGACCGACCTTCTTGCGCGCTCGATCGAAAAAACTGAACGCGGGCACTGCGGAACGAACGCCATAGTACAGTTCCGCTTGCACCGCCGGGGTGGTCGAAGGCACACCCGGATAGAACGTCCGCATCTCGTAACCATCCCGCGCCATCAGCCGCTTCAGGTACGGCATCTGGCCCGCGGCGACGGCGGCTTCGAGATGCCGGCGAGCGAGCCCATCAATCTGAATCAACAGCAAGCCCGGCTCCTCGCTGGTGCCCTCCGAGGGCGTGAGGTCAAAGTGACGGACGGCCCATTCGTTGCGGCTGAGCTTCCGCCGCACTTTGTAGATCCAAGCTTCGATGCCGGCAAACATGGTTCAGGATTCGACCGCTGCGCGTTCGCCGTGGACGGCGCGCCTTTTCCGGTTGTTGAAGATTTAGCGGCCTCCCACCGCTTGAACGACGGCCTGGGCTTTCTCGGCGAGAAGGTTCCACTCGACGCCCACACGCTCGAGCAGTTTGCCCCAAGGGCTGCGATCGATCAGCATGCGTTCGCGCCGTGTCAGCCGGCGAATTTCACCGTAGAAATCCAAGGCGAGGTCGGCACATCGTTCGCGCGAAAACAGTTCGGCCGTCTTGCGTGCCTCTGCGGAAAACGCATCCAGCCGCTTCCGGTCTTTGTACAATTTCCCAAGATGCTCGCCGAAACGACGCGGTGCGGCGGATTTCTCCAGCATGTAGCCATTGACCAGATCGCGCATGACCTCGCGAACCCCCGACGCATTGAGCGCGACGACGGGAAGCCCGGCGGCCATTGCCTCGGCCAGGACCATCCCCTGGGTTTCCGAGAACGATGCGAAGGCGAAAACGTCCATCGCGTTGTAGGCATCGGCCAGTCCTTTTCCCGTGTGCTTGCCCGCCATAATCAGCCGCTCGGCGAGACCGTGCCGCCCGAAGATCTCCTTCAGCTTGTCCTCCGACGGACCGCCGCCCACGACGAGAAACACCGCGTCAGGCGTCTTCTTGATGAACGCCGCGACGCCTTCAGCCAGGTATGAGAGATTTTTTTCGGGCGCGAGCCGACCGATGTGGCCCACCACAAAGGTCGACGACGAGATCTTGAATTTCTGCCGGAAGCGCGCGCCGTCGCCGCTCGCGAAAGCCCCTACGTCGATTCCCGTGGGTACGACCCGAATGGGAACTTCCACTCCGCGGCGTCGAATCAGGCGCGCGATGCTTTCACTCGGCGCGATCACCCCGTCGCAGAGGTTGGCGAACTGCGTGGAAAGATTGATCGCCACTTCCTTCAGCGTCGGAGAATCGAACGGCACGTAATGCGTGTAATCCTCGTAGCGGGTATGATGGGTGAAAATGACCGGCGCGTTCTTCGTCGCTGAGACTCGCAGTGCGGTGTCGCCGAGCAGAAACGGATGATGAGCGTGGATGATATCAGCCTCGAAGGCATCGAGGCGCGGCGTGAGACCTGTGAGCATCGGCAGCTTCACGGAGAAGTCGCTGCCGTTGAATTTTTGGATCGCGGGAACGCGTTCCACGAGTGCGGCGGCGCGGGACGGCAGCGGTTTGCCCTCGAACTCGGGTGCGACCACGAGCACCTGGTGTTTCCGCTTCCGATATTCTTCGGCGAAGGTGCTTACGGAGCGAGCTACCCCGCCGACGTGCGGGAGGTAGGTATTGGTCATCATGCAGATTTTCATGGCTGGAGAGTGAAGGTGAACGAGGTGGAAGGGTCGCCGGCCACGACGGTCAGAGCGGCGCAGCCTGGGAGAGAGATCACGCGCGTGGGTGGTTGACCCCGCCAGGATCCATTCACTTCGGCTAGGACGTTTGCGCCCGTCTGGGTGAAACGAACATTCACGGAACCATGCGGCGTGAGCGTGTCGCCGAATTCGACGACCCCCGCTTTGATCCACTCGGGACGCACCCCGGCGCCGATGACGAGTGTATCCGCTTCTTCGCGTACAAACAAATTGCGGACGAGCATGAGCCACTCGGCCGCCGCCCAGATATGCTGACCGTCACCCATGCAACCTCCGAACGTCAGCGGGTGGATGGCTTCAGGCCACTGACCCGTCGGTGAGGCCAGTGCCACGACGGCATCCATCAATCTCCAGGCGGCGTTCGCGTCGCCTGCGCGCAGCCGCACCTGCGCGAGATGCAACGTGAGGTAGGCATTGATCCCGGAGTGGATCATGTTCTGGAAAAATCCGCCTGATTGCAGATGCGTGTCTCGAAGATAGTCCGCCGTTTTCGTGATCCACGTGTCACCCGGAGCGAACAGCTGCAACGGATAATCGGCGACCAGCGAGCCGACAGCCCCCGAGTCCATCCGGCGATGCGGCGAAGCGGGGATTGCGCCCGGGTAACGGCGATGCAGACCTTTTGGAAACGAGCGCTGAATCGTTTCGAGAAATTCGCGGGCTTCGGCGGCACAGGCGTCGGCGAGTTTCGGATTGGACGGCTTCAACAGCTGAGCTGCGGCCTGCAGTCCACTGACCGCCCAGAAATCGTCCCAATAATAGTAGTCGTTCGGTCCCAGATGTTCGGCGCTGAACCCCGCCGGCAACAATCCCGCTTCAGGACGGGGCGGTTGAGCTGGGAGACGCTTGCGTGTGATCCAGCGCGCACCTTTGGCAATGGCCTGGAGCCACGTCTTGGGGAGTGCCTCGCCGGTGAGCGCGGCGAAGCGGTGATAAAACCAAAGCGCCTCCCCGTTGCTGTCCCATTCGCCCTCTTGGGAAAGGAAATAGCCATCCATTCGCTGACGGGGATGAAAGCGGTGGACTGCCCGGCGCGTGCGCTCGACGCCTCCGAGCGACAGCAGCGCGTTCAGCACAAACACGGCGTCCCGAAACCAAAATCGTTTGTAGGTATAAGGACCAGGGTAGACATCGCCGGGCGCGTGCAGGACGAGATTGGCGATCGCCAGGTCGTACAGGCGCTGAACGTCAGGATCCGACACTTTCAATTTCGCCAGCGGCGCGATGGCATCGGGCCAGCGAGGAATCGCCTTGAAGGTCGGGCGGTGCTTCGGCTCGAGCTCGTCGTAAATGGGAACAGAGATCTCGCACGGCGCCCCTCCCACTCCTGACACGGGAAACAATGCCACCGCCGTCGCCATACTCACCGGGCACGAGACGCTTTGGTGCGAGAGCTGTTCGCGGAGCCGCAGGAGGACATCACCTTCTGGATACGTCGACAGCGCATGCGACGCAGGCTTCTGCCCAAAGCGCACTTGATGGTGCCCATTCACCAGCCAGCCGCAGCGATCGGGCATGATCTCGATCGTCTTGACGAAGCTGACGCCCTCGGGGTTGTACGGCCGCAGAGCGACTGCGATCGAACCCGGCGCATTCGCCTGGACCTGGATGCGGCAGTGCGGCTCGTGATTCTCAAGCGTCATCGACACATTGCTTTCGAGGACCAACCCGTCGCGCCGAGCGACCGAGCGAACGCGCAGATTTTCGCCGTGATGCAACTCCTGCTCGAGTTCGCCGAGTTTCGATGGAAGCAGGACCTCGCCCTCGTGGGGGACGAACCAGAAATCAAGAGACCAACCGTCGTATAACGGCGTGACCAGGCCGCGCGGATCGACAATCGGATAGAACGGAACGTCGGGTAGGCCCACCGCCGTCCAATTGCGATGGGTGAGATTGATGTGGCTGAACGAAAACGCGCGAGGGATGAACGAGGGATCGTTCGGGTTGAACTGGCGCTCCACCCAGTAGGGCCACACCCAATCAAGATTGTTCTGAATGGCCTTGGTGTTCACCAGGCCGCGGGCGTGGAACAGCATTCCGGCGCGCAGCAGTTCGATGGGCTCTGCGACCTCCGAAGGCTGGGCAAACCCGCGCAAGTTCGCGAGTAGCGCCACGGGATCGAGAAATCCATAGGCACGCGCCACGCGGGTAATCAGGAAACGAACGGGTCGGGAACGAAGCATCATCAAGCAGGACGGAGTCCAACTCCATTGTCCACTAAACCCACCGAAAGTGCCGGACGCCGACGTATCTCATTTCAGGGTTACGATCGCCGGAACGCACCGATCACTTGTGGGTCAAACTGGCGGCCGCCGAATGGGTTGTGGGCCGCCGTCTGGTATTCTCTGCCACCGATCCAACAATCAGCCGGTCATCCCTGGCTCACTGCTCCTCGACGACATAGTGGCACCCTTTGCTGTGCGGGTTGAGCGTGGCCGCGTGAACGACGAGCAAGGCGGTCTGAATGGCGTTGCGGAGTTCAATCAACTCGCGCGTCAACCGGCAGCCGCGATAGAAGCTCTGAATTTCTTCGCGCAGCTCCAGGAGAATGCGGCGGGCGCGGGTCAGCCGCCGCGGCGAACGGACGACGCCCGCATAATTCCACATCGTGTGCTGAATCTGCAGAATGTCCTGACGGATCAACACCGGATCCGCTTCGCGAGTGGGGCTTTCCCAGGGACGTGGATCCGGCAGGCGGAAACCATTCTTCTCAATGTCATCCGCATCGGCCGCCGCGGTGAATTTAGCGCTCGTAAGACACTCGAGCAGGGAGGTGCTGGCGAGACGGTTTGCTCCGTGCAATCCGGTGCAGGCGGTTTCCCCAATCGCATTCAAGTGTCGGATGCTCGTCCGACCCGAAAGATTCGCATGCACGCCGCCACAGGCGAAATGTGCGGCCGGCACAACCGGAATGGACTCGCGCGTGAGATCCACGCCATAGGCGAGACAGCGCTCGTAGATGTTGGGGAATCGTTCGCGGAGGAATTCGGGCTTCATCGCGGACACGTCGAGGAACACGCAAGGCTCACCACTGGAAGCGAGCTCCTGCTTAATCGTACGTGCGACGATGTCACGTGGTGCCAGCGATCCACGTGGATCTGCGGAGTCCATGAATCGTTCGCCGCGCGAGTTCACGAGCACACCGCCTTCGCCGCGCAACGCCTCCGTGATCAGGAACCGGGGTGCGTTTTTTCGCGCGAACACCGTCGGATGAAATTGCACGTACTCCAGGTCGATGAGACGCGCGCCCACCCGATAGGCCATCGCGACACCGTGACCGACACTGCCTGGTTGATTGGTGGAATGGAGAAAGATCTGACCCAGGCCGCCGGTCGCGAGTACTGTCTTTTTGGCGACGATGGCGTTGGTCTCGCCCGTGCGGGTGTCGAGCACGTAGGCGCCAAAGCACGTCAGCGGCTCGTACTTGTCGACCAGGTCCTGTGAATTGTGCGAGAGCGTCAACAGGTCGATCGCCACGCAACCGGTTCGGCGCGTGATCCCGGGCGTGGTGTTCACGCGAGCGGCGATCGTTTCCAGAATCGCATGACCGGTCGCGTCCTTCGCATGGATGATGCGACGTTCGCTGTGGCCGCCCTCGCGCGTGAAATCCAGTTCGCCTTTGTCGTCCCGGTCGAATGGCACGTGCAGATCGTCGAGCAGCAATTCCTTCACCGCCTTGGGGCCTTCCGCCACGAGCTGGTCGATCGCCGCGGGATTCGACGTGTGATCACTCGCATCCATGATGTCGCTCGCGAGGGGAGTGTGGACCTTGGATGTGTCGTAAATGATTCCACCTTGAGCCCAATCGCTGTTCGCCGCGAGGGGCTCGCCGAGACACAAGATCTCCACCGACAATCCGCGCTTGGCGACATCGAGCGCGTAGGCGCTTCCCGCCAGGCCTGCACCGATCACCAGACAGTCAGTACGAAAAATCTGCATCGAAGTTCGAAGAAGTAGCGAAAGTGACTTCAGTGGGTGCGTTCACTGCGCGGTTACGGTACCGCGAACCGTAAGAGTAGCGTGGTATCCGGTGCGTGTGATTGCGAGAAGCGTAGCGCCGAAGCAATCCAGCCGGACTGCCACGGCGCTCTTCGCCCCCCTCGCAGTGACAGGATGAGAATAGCGGGCCGGGACTGAGGGAAGTCGCTGGAACGGTTGCAGGCCATGAGGGGCGTAGATCATCAACGAATTTTCGCCGGCAGGATGGTCAGACTAAGATCGGCCGCGGGAGCAGAGTGCGTGAGCGCGCCCACGCTGATTACGTTCACCCCGGGGAGCGCGTACTGACGTAGCGTCTCGAATCGTACGCCGCCAGAGACTTCGATCACTGCGGCTCCGGCGATTAACGTTATTGCCGCCTGCACTTCCGTGGGCGTCATGTTGTCGAGCAGGATCACGTCGGCTTTGGCGCGCAACGCCTCGCGCACCTCCGCTGTCGTCTTGGCTTCAACTTCGATTTTGGAGAGGTGCGGTGCCGCGGCACGCGCACGCTGCACCGCCTTCATCAGCGAACCGGCGGCCGCGATGTGGTTGTCCTTGATGAGGACGTGTTCGCCGAGCGAAGACCGGTGATTGACGCAGCCGCCACAACGCACCGCGTACTTTTCCAGCGCGCGATAGCCCGGCGTGGTTTTGCGAGTGTCCACCACGCGGACATCCGTGCCGGCGACGGCATCGGCGAACTTCCGCGACAGGGTCGCGATGCCGGTGAGGCGCTGGATGAAATTCAGCGCGGTCCGCTCCGCGGTGAGCAGCGCCGCGGTGGGCCCCAAGATCGTGAGGACTTTTCCCCCCGACTTGATCCGATCTCCGTCCTTGGCCACGGCCTTCACCTCAAGGTGCGGGTCAACGCGAGCGAACACGCGAGCCGCGACATCAAGCCCGCAAATCACCAAATCGTGTCCTGCGGAAATGAACGCTCGCGAACGATGATTTGGCGGGAAGATGGCCCGGCTGGTGAGATCGCCCAGTCCGGCATCCTCCTCGAGCGCGAGATCAATTAAAAGGTCGGTGCGGGGCGTGATCATGATTGAAAGCGAAAGATCGAAGGGGAACGAGGGATCAGTGCTTGGGCGCGAGTTCGAACATCCGTTCGATGCAACGCGCGGCGCGACGTCGAAGATCTTCATCGAGCGTGATGATTTGATCGGGACGAGGTGAACGCAGCGCATCCCGTACTTTTTCGAGCGTATTCATTTTCATGTACGGGCACATCCGACACCCACCAATGAAGCTCTTCTCTGGACTCTCCACCTGAAGCCGGCTTACCAGACCACATTCGGTAAGCATCAAGAAATAGGGCGCCCGCGTATTCTTCACGTACTTCATCATCGCACCCGTGCTGCCGACGAAATCAGCCAGGGCGGCCACCTCGGCGGTGCATTCGGGATGAGCGACCACTTTCAAGCCGGGAAACTGAATGCGTGCCTGTGCGATTTGCGCCGGCGTGAACTGATCATGGACGAGGCACGTGCCGTCCGACGAAATAATTTCCTTGGAGACGCCCCGACGCTTCATCTCGCTCCGCACGTTCTCGGCCATGAGCCGGTCAGGCACGAAGACCACGCGCTGAGCCGGCAGATTCGCGACGATGTCGTAAACGTTTCCCGAGGTGACGCACACGTCCGACTCGGCTTTCACCTCGGCGGTGCTGTTGATGTAGCACACGACGGTCGCGTCAGGATAGAGCGCCTTCAGCCGGCGCACACCTTCGCCGTCGATCGAATCCGCGAGTGAGCAACCGGAGTGACGATCTGGAACGACGACCGTCGCTTGAGGCGAAAGAATCTTCGCCGTTTCCGCCATGAAGACGACGCCGGCGAAAACGATGATCTTCGCCTTCGCGTCCCGCGCCATTTCGCTGAGGTAGTACGAGTCGCCTTTGAAATCGCCGACACCGTAAACGATCTCGGGCTCGACGTACGAATGGGTCAGAATGACGGCATCCTTTTCGCGCTTCAGCTGATTGATCTCGAGCGTGAGCGGCGCAATTTCGCGGCACGTCTCAAGATTCCATTTTCGGCCCTGCGGATCACAGTCCACGTGCATCAACGACGCGAGCAGACGCTCTGCTTCAGCTTCGACGGGTGAATCGGTCGCGATCATGTCGTGAGATTAGGGACGGTCGGCACGATTCGCAAACGCGTGCAGGCCGGCCAAAATGAGGTCCGGCGCGATCGTCGTAAAGAGCCTTTCCTCCGCGAACATGTGCGCCAGGCCACCCGTGCCGATCACCGTCACGTCTGAGCGGCCGAACGCTTCCGTGCGGATCCGCAAGAGCAGTTCACGGATGGCTCCGAGATGGCCGAAAAAGACGCCGCTCGCGATCGCATCTTCCGTGGTTCGAGCGAGCGCGTTGCCGGGTTTGCGCGGCTCAACGCGGGGCAACAGGGCGGTGCGGTTCGTGAGCATCTCGGACCAGAGCGAAAGGCCGGGGAGAATCGCTCCACCGAGGAGCGTGCCGTTGCGGTGCAACGCCGTGACCGTGGTGGCGGTCCCGCAATCAACGACCACGACATGCTTTCGCGGATACCGCGCAGCGGCGCCGATCGCCACCGCGATTCGATCCGCGCCGAGCTGCGCGGGCTTGCGATAGCCCAGCTTGAGACCATGAGCGGCATCGTACGTGAGCAGTTTCGCCTCCACGTTCCAGGTGCGATGAATAAACCGAACCACGTCAGGCGTCTGGGCGGGCACGACCGAACACACCACGGCACGATTGATTTCCCTCGGTACATGCTGCAGGAGCTGGACGAGAGAGGCCGTTGGTACGCGGAACGATTTTTCAAGCCCATGGCCGCGAAATACGCCGCCGAAGAGCGAGGTGTTACCGATGGACACCACGAGGGTTCGACTCGACGACGTTTCTTTTGCGGATGGGCGGGTGACCGTCTTCGATTGTTTTACCGGCTGCGAAAGGCGTGTGCGCTTCATCAGGAATACGTTTTGCTTTAACCCGCGGGTTTACGATGAACGCGACTCCAGCAGCTTGAGTACGTCCGCCGCGATTTCCTCCGGCTCCATCAGGCGACCGGGCCCGTTCTCGCCGCAAGCGTGAGCACCCGCCACCGGATCGAGCAGGCGAACCCCCCA
>JBDSPT010000095.1:0-6491 GCA_039930205.1 Opitutus sp.
GACATTTCCCAGGCGCCGACAACCCTTCACCCCAACGACGATGTCAACTTGGGACAGTCATCCAATGACATCATCCCGACGACACTGCATGTGAGCGTGGCGTTGGCACTAAAGCAAAAGTTAGGCCCGGCGCTCGAGCAGCTCGGGACAAGCCTCGAACGGAAGTCCACCGAGTTCCTGGACGTGATCAAAATCGGTCGTACTCATTTGATGGACGCGACTCCCCTGTCCCTGGGACAGGAGTTCTCCGGCTATGCGGCTCAGGTTCGCAAGTCGCGCACGCGTGTCGCTAAAGCCATCCTGGCTCTGACCGAGCTGGCGGTGGGCGGGACAGCGGTTGGAACCGGGATCAACTGTCATCCGGAGTTCGCTCGCTGCGTTTGTCGTATCTTGAGTGAGGAAACGGGAATCGAGTTCCGAGAAGCCGACAATCATTTCGAGGCCCAAGGAGCTCGCGACGATTGCGTCGAAGTGGCGGGTCATTTGGCGACAATCGCGTCAAGTCTGACCAAAGTTGCCAACGACATCCGTCTCCTTGGATCTGGCCCTCGCGCGGGCATCGGTGAAATTCGCCTTCCGGCAGCGCAGCCCGGCTCCTCCATCATGCCGGGCAAGGTCAACCCTGTCATGAGCGAGATGCTCGTGCAGGTTTGTCTCTACACCCACGGACTGACCCAGACGGTCGTAATGTGCGGGCGGGACGGTCATTTCGAACTCAACGTGACGCTCCCCTTGATCGCCCACTGCCTTCACGAGGCCATCGAATGCCTGAGCAACGCAGCGCGAACCTTCGCGGAGAGGTGTGTCGATGGACTTGAAGCGGATGTCGATCGCTGTCGAGAACTCGTCGATCGTTCACTGATGCTGGTCACGGCCTTGAACCCGCTAATCGGATACGATCAAGCGGCCTCCGTCGCGACGGAAGCGTTGCACAGTGGAAGAACGCTGCGGGAGATTGTCCTCGAAAGAAAGTTGCTCGAGCCCGCCGTGCTCGATCGCGTTCTGGACCCGGTAACGATGATTCAACCGGGAGTCGTTCCGCCCGGGGCCGGTGGGGTTTGATGCCCATCGCGGCACAGTGCTCAAGGCATGAATCTAGAGCGGTTTAACTTTAAGCCGCAGCCGGACGTGGCCCTCGTTGTCATCGCGAGGTGCGCGAAGCGCGCCGTGGAGATCCAGCTGGATGGCTTCGTCGCTACGTTTCTCGCCATGACAGGAAGTCGCCCATAGGTTTTTTGAGAATGCTCTAACCTGCGATTATGCCTGCGTTGCAAAAGGAGATTTCGATCAAAACCGCTGGTCCGGGAACGTACGAAATCACAGATCTCTTATCGCGAGAGGTGGAGAAATCAGCGTCGGCCAGCGGAGTTGTCTCGGTGTTCTGCCAACACACGAGTTGTTCGTTGGTGGTCATGGAGAATGCTGATCCATCGGCGCGACGTGATCTCGAAGGTTGGCTGAATCGCTTGGTGCGCGAGGACGACCCTCATTTCCAGCACACGTTGGAAGGGGTGGATGATATGCCGAGTCACATCAAGATGGCACTCACTCGAACAAGTGAGACGATTCCGTTCGCTCGCGGCCAGTTACTTCTTGGAACCTGGCAAGGCGTATTTCTATGGGAGCATCGGAGGCAACCGCACACCCGGCGCCTCGTCGTTACCGTTTTAACTTAGCCGGAGCCATGCAGTCGGAAGTAGCCACCGTCGTGGGAACGTGGAAGCGCGGTGGGGCGAGCCGGTCATCGGTCTCACGACCGATGCTACAACAATTCTCCGATCTCGACTGCATGGTTACCGTTCGGAGCAGTTTGAATGAAGTCGAGACGGTTCATGTCATGGCCGGAATCCAAACCAACGCCGAGCCAGTGCGCGGCGAACGCCGATGATCTTTAAAAACACCTGTCATTCTGAGCGAGAATCGGTATCAGCGAAGAATCCCGTTGTTCGTCAGCGGGATCCTGCGGTCAGCGCCCATTGGATTCTTCACTCCGGAATGACAAAGCGGGGTGTTCATGAGCAGGCGCGCTCTGCGCACCTCGCGATGACAAGCTGGTAGGAGCAGCCACACATTGAGTTTTAATGCTCTCGATGGCCTCGTATGCGTGTGCGATCAGCGCGGCGAATCAATGCTTCGCTGATGGTAAACAAGCGCCGCAGCCGTTGGCGAAGAAGTCGTTTCCTTTGTCATCAACGAGGATGAAGGCGGGAAAATCTCGTACTTCGATTTTCCATACCGCTTCCATGCCGAGCTCGGGATACTCCAGTGTCTCCACTTTCGTGATATTTTCTTTCGCGAGAATGGCCGCCGGCCCACCGATGCTGCCGAGGTAAAAACCGCGGTGCTGTTTACAGGCCGCCGTGACTTGCGGGCTGCGATTTCCTTTCGCCAACATGACCTTTGAACCGCCGAGTGATTGGAAGAGATCGACGTAGCTGTCCATTCTGCCGGCGGTGGTTGGACCAAAGGATCCAGACGCGTAACCCGTGGGCGTTTTCGCCGGCCCCGCGTAATAAACGGGATGGTCCTTGAAATATTGCGGCAGGCCTTGGCCCGAGTCCACGCGCTCCTTCAGCTTCGCATGCGCGATATCGCGAGCCACGATCATCGGTCCGTTGAGGAGTACGCGAGTTGTGACCGGGTGGCGGGACAGCTCGGCGAGGATATCGGGCATCGGTTGATGGAGATCGATGCGAATGACATTGTCCTCCTTCAGCACTCTCTGCGCGGCCGGGATAAATCGCCCAGGGTTCGTCTCCATCTGCTCCAGATAGATTCCGTCCCGGGTGATTTTAGCTTTGATATTGCGATCAGCACTGCAGGAAACGCCGAGTCCGACAGGACAGCTTGCGCCGTGACGCGGTAGCCGCACGACGCGGACATCCAACGCGAAGTACTTGCCGCCGAATTGCGCGCCGATGCCGCTTTGCTGCGCGATGGAAAGGATTTGTTCTTCCATCGCGACATCGCGGAATGCGCGGCCGAGTTCATTGCCGGTCGTCGGCAGGGCATCGAGATATTTGGCGGACGCCATCTTGACGGTCTTCAGGCAGGCTTCGGCACTCGTTCCACCGATCACGAATACAAGGTGATAAGGAGGGCACGCTGCCGTGCCGAGGTACGAAAGCTTGTCGGTTACGAATTTCTCGAAGCTCTTCGGATTGAGCAGGGCTTTGGTCTCTTGGAAAAGAAACGTCTTGTTGGCGGATCCTCCGCCTTTGGCCACGAACAGAAACTCGTATTGAGCTCCTTGAGACGCATGGATGTCAATTTGCGCCGGCAGATTCGTGCCGGTGTTGGTCTCCCGCCAAAGGTCCAGCGCGGCCGTCTGAGAGTAACGCAGGTTCTCCTTGGTGTAGCACTCATAGACGCCCCGACTGAGACACTCGGCATCGTTGGCGTTCGTCCACACCTGCTGTCCCTTCTTCGCGACGATCGTCGCCGTGCCGGTGTCCTGACAGAACGGCAATATGCCCTCGGCCGCGACTTCGGCATTCTTCAGCAGGGTGAGGGCAACGTACCGATCGTTGGCGGAAGCGGCAGGATCATCGAGGATGTCCGCGACTTGCTTGAGATGCTTCGTTCGCAGCATGAACGAACAATCGTGGAATGCTTGCTGCGCCAGATAAGCCAACGCCTCAGGCGCGACGCGCAGGATTTCCGTTCCTTCAAAAATGGCGGTCGTGACGCCGTCGCGTGAGAGCAACCGATACTCGGTCTGGTCGGGTCCGAGGGGAAATGGATCCTGATAAATGAAAGAAGGGGCCGGCATCACTCAATCTTGGCGCCGAACCGGCGGTGACTCAAGCGCGGCTCCTTGACGGCCCGTATTAGCAGGATGTCCCGAGCTTCTTATTAGGGCCGTCTACGCATTAACCCGCGTGCTCGACGCACGATCAATCACTTGTCCCGCCATCGATCGAATCACATCGTGAAAACGGCCCAGTTCCGCGGGGGTCGCAACGCTGCTCGCAGTTCGTCCCTAACCATCGGAACTTGGCCACATGCCTCGCAGAACGAAGTTCTCCTGCGCAGCGGGAAGCGCCGCGACGTCCAGATAAATCTTCTGCTCTTTCTCGTCTCTCACTTCTGAAATCCGATCACGCGGAATTGCTGTGATCATGCCACTGGAAATATACGCCAGGTCGTTCAACGCCACGAACGGCCGGGAATCGACCAGGGTCGTCGCAGCGCGAGGAAATTCGTTGCAGAGATAACGGTAGTACTCGAGGTGGTTCTCCTCCAGACCGTCGAAACCTTCCGCAGGAATTTTTTCCACTCGGCCATCGCACCAGCGTATCTCAGCCGGTTGGCCCACGATGTAGCGAATCGTGGCCCGGTCGCAGACGACTGTCTCGGCTTGGGAACTCTGGCCGAAGCAGGCATGGGAAAGAGCAAAGCGCATGGTCACGCCTGCCGTCGTGTCCGCTTCAACGAAGAACGTATCCGCGCCTTGAATGTGATGCGCGCGGTACAGTTCGGCGCGCACGGCGGCGAGCGTCGCCCAGCTAAAGAGAGACCCCCGGCCCGCCCAGAACAGTACGTTGTGAACGAAGTGGGCGAGAGCGTTGCCTAGACAGGAATCCAGGACGACCCGACCTTCGACCAACAATTTTCCCGCCCACGCATTGCGTTCGAAATAGCTCGTGGGCCGTGGCCACAGGGCGGTGAGCGTTGCGCCGCGAACCGTACCAAATTCGACTGCTACGATTCGTTCCTTCAGCCGCAGCCGCGGCTTCTCGATGATAAAATTAAAACCGACCAGCGAAGCTTTCGGCAGCTGCGCATCCGCCTTGATCATCTCCTCCAGCTCGAGGTGATCCAATGTGGCGGGCTTCTCGAGATACGAAGGAAGACCGTACGAGACCGCCGCTGCATGCATCTCTGCATGGAGCTGAATGGGCGTCGGTATGATCACCAAATCGAGGTCGCGGTGACACGTTTCCAGCATCACGCGATAGTCTTGAAATACGCGCACGCCGCGCGGTCCAAACTTCCACTGCTGCTGCTGCGGAGCGAAGTTTGAAGCAGATGGATCACAGGTACAGATCAGCTTCGCGGCGCCTCGCTCTTCCAGTCGCAAGACGGTGCCGTGGTGTGATCCGGCAAAACCGCCCATTCCGATGAGACCGATTCGAACAGGTCTCTTCACACGATTTTCAGCTTCGGTAGATCCTGACCGTCGATCAGACCGACGGGCCGATGATGAGTATTTACTACGATGAGGTCATCGATTTTGAACGATTCGAAGAGCCGCAATGCGTCCACTCCAAGAGCGTTTTCCGCGATCACCTTCGGATTCTTCGTCATGAAGTTCGCCACCGGCTTCTGCAAGAAGTCAGCTCCCGTCAGCGCGCTACGCCTGAAGTCTCCGTCGGTCAGAATTCCTGTCAGCTTGCCGGTTTTAGGGTGCACGAGCGCGATGCTTCCGGACTTCGCGCGAGTCATCGCCAGGATGGCTTCCTGGGTGGTGACGGACTCTGGTGCGATCGGGAGTCGCTCACCTGACCGCATGATGTCTTTCACTTTCAAAAGCAGCGCGCCGAGATTTCCAGCAGGGTGAAAGCGAGCGAAGTCGTCTCGCGTCAGCCCTCGAGCCTCAAGTAAGACCATCGCCAGCGCATCGCCCAAGGCCAGCGCCGCCGTCGTACTCGCGGTTGGAGCAAGGGCCAAGGGACAGGCCTCACGGCGCACGCGATAGAGCAGCCGGTGATCGGCGTTTTTGGCCAGATCGGACTCTGCATTGCCGGTGAACGCGACCAGCCGGACGTTGAGGCGTTTTAGAATGGGTAGGAGCCGCAGGATTTCTTCCGTTTGGCCGCTGTTGCTGAGCAAAAGAGCCAGATCTCCCTCGCCACACAGACCGAGGTCTCCATGCAGCGCTTGAGTCGCATCCAAAAAGCACGACGGGACGCCCGTGCTATTGAAGGTGCCGGTCAGTTTCTGCGCGATGTGGGCGGACTTCCCGACGCCCGTAAAGATGAGCTTCTTGCTCGCCGCAATCGTGGCCTCGACGGCGCGAACAGTATCAACAAATTCACTCCCTAGACCCTTGGCCGTATCTCCTAAAGCATCGGATTCGATGCGAATACACTCACGCGCTCGAGCGAGAATGGATTTCGGTTGGAGCGCCATTTAGAGTTTGAGTCGCAAGAGCAGAGTGCGGAATTTACGGTGAACGACTTTTCGTTCAACCCATTTTCCAGAACTGATGAGAATCCGCCAGATCGTCTCCGTTTCGCTGACCAGCTTCGCGCTGTTGCTCGCGGTCGGATGCGAACGAGCGGACAATCAGACGCTCTCGTCGGAAGCTGATGAACCAAATTTTCGTCAGGGTCAGCAGCTCGTGAAACAGGGCCGCAGCCAGGAGGCGCTCTCTGCTTACTTGAAAGTCATCGCTAAGCGAGGCGAGTCCGCTCCGGAGTCTCATCTCGAAGCCGGTCTGCTCTACCTCGAGCAGGTCAAAGATCCCCTCGCGGCGATCTATCACT
>JBDSPT010000096.1:0-5431 GCA_039930205.1 Opitutus sp.
GTAATTGTTTTTTTGGGTACGGCCAAAGAGGCAGGAGGTGGCACGCTATTCGCGGCGGTTCAAACCCTGCATGCGGCTTCTGCCGCGAGAGCAACGATTGCTGCGAGCCAGCCCGCCGACACCTTTCGCAGTTATCGTGCGTGCTACATCGTCGCATCGCTGGTGGCGTGAGTTGGACTTCTCGTCGTTTCGCCGCCCAGTCAAACAAGCCGTGCGTCTAAGTGAGGTTGATACAGGTCGTCTCAAGAATCTGAGGCGAACCCGCGCGGAATGCGACTTGATCGGCGCGGCGTGCCGCCCAGCTGAATTCGTTGGAAAAAGCAAAGCTGCTGGCTGGTCAGTTGAGCAGTCGCCCGGCGATTTAACCGGGCGCGGCGGAGTATCGGCAAAAAGCCTGCCGCGCAGAAGTAAACGCCCAGAACCCAGCGGGCACGAAATAATAAGACGATCTTAAAACTGACCTCGCTCTATAATCGGCCGCCGGCAAACGAAAGAAGTGAGCGTATCTGGATACGAAGTACAGGTCTGGTTTCCATCGGGTAACACGTGCCAGTATGTGGCGGTGGATCGACAAATTAGATCGGGGGTTATGCGGCCACCGAAACGCGGACCGTGTCTCGAGAACCGTGCAGCTTGGACGAACGAACAATGCATCCGTAGTTTGCGGAATAACCGGAAATTCGTTGACGTTGTCGGCGGCTGTTCATCTACAGTTCAGGTTCTGATGCCCCCGGAAACCCTCAGCTGGTTCACGGAACACGTCGCCCCACACGAACCTGCGTTGAGGAACTATCTGCGCGGTGTCGCAGGTGCTTCGGACGTGGACGATCTAGTGCAGGAAACGTACCTGCGCGTACTCCGTTCAAGGGAGCGCGGCGTGATACACGGCGGGGTGCGGCAATTGCTTTTCGTCGTAGCTCGAAACGCTGCGTTCGACGTATTTCGCCGACGTGCAACTGCCCAAGCAAACGTGGTCGAGGAAGTTCTTCTGACTGAAGCTGCCGTACACGCGCCACCTTTCGAAACAATTGCTGAACGGATGTCCGACGGAGCCTTGCTGCAAGAGGCGATTGCCCAACTGCCTGACCGCTGCCGTGAGGTCCTGATCATGGCTAGATTTCATGGACTATCTCGAAAGGAGGTTGGTCTTCGGCTGGGCATTTCTCCGCGAACGGTGGACGCCCAATTGGCGAAGGCGCTGCTTCGTTGTAAGGAATATTTCTCGCTGCACGGCGCGCTAAAGTCATCGATATGAGCAAAGCAATCGATGAAGTCGCCGCTGATTGGGTTGTGAAGCAAACGCACGGTCTTAAGCCGCGTGATGAAGCCCACCTGAAGGAATGGCTGTCCGTTGATGAGCGGCATCGAACCGCTTTCGCGCAAGCTCGAGAGATGTGGGCCATTTTGGGAAACATCCCGGTTGACGTCGCTCGGACTGCATTGCCTGCCATCCCATTGAGAAAGAATCCTTGGCCAGTGCGATGGGGTGCGGCGGTCTCATTGGCGGCCGCGATCGTTACTGTGCTTTTGTGGGCGCCGAGCGCCCCTAACAACGGTTCCGGATCAGGCACTAAATCGGAAACGATTCATGCGGGTGACACGGTGCAGGAGGTGACGTTGTCCGATGGTAGTATTGTCCATCTCAACCGGGCGACCGACATAGAGGTAAGATTCACCCCACAGGCCAGAGTGCTCAAACTCCGTAATGGTGAGGCCCACTTTCAGGTCACAAAAGATCCTGCACGGCCCTTCATCGTACAGGCTGACGATCTGGAGGTTAAGGCCGTCGGAACCGCTTTTAACGTAAGATTCGACCTCGCAGGTGTCCAAGTGCTCGTAACGGAAGGGAAGATCAAACTCACCGCGGGCAGCGGTTCGGGATCAACGGGCCCGGATGCGATCGACCCCACGCTTGGGGCGGGCGAGTCGGCGAGTTACGCTATTTCGGGTGAGAACCATAGTAAGCTTAATGTTGCCTTGGTCAGCCCAGAAGAAATTCACCGGCGTTTGGCCTGGCATTATCAGCTGATTGCCCTGCGCGGAGCCAAGCTGGGAGAGTTGGTTGAAGAGTTTTCACGCCGGACCGGTCACTCCATTCTGCTGGCGGATCCCACGCTCGCGGATCTCGAGGTCGGAGGACAAGTCCGTTCTGCTGATGTAAATAATTTTGTTGGGTCGATTGCGGCCGCGTTGGACCTCGTAGCAGATCGGCGTGGAGACGGTACGTTCGTGCTGCGCCGCAAACAGGCCGGAGAGCCTTAACCGAGGCAGTCGTTGGTGACGACTCGCGCATGTCAGCGTCGCGTCTGATCGGTGAATTTTTTTCAGTCGCGATAGGTATCTTGTGGAGATGGTGCGTTGTATCAGTGCACTCGCTACGGCGGGTGCACTCGTTAATGCATCCCTCAACTCGAAGCGGCACCAGCAACCTTGGGCTTCGCCCGGCGGTCACGCTTCTATTCTGCATCTGCTCGCTTGCGCCGCGGCTTACCGCCGCCGAACAAGTGCGTCGATCCTTCGCCATTCCGGCGTCGGACGCAGAACGAACGTTGGTCGCCTTCGCTCAGCAGGCTGGAACGCAGATTGTTTATATCCTTCGCGATGTTCGCGGGGTGGAAACAAATACGTTGAAAGGCGACTTCTCGATTGGGGAAGCGCTGCAGAGGTTGGTAGCCAACACCGCGTTGGAGGTGGTGCATGACGAGAAGACCGACACCTACGTCGTTCGGCGCAGCCGCAAGGTTTCGCCGCCGGCAAAGGTGTCGACAACACCAACCCAAGCACCCCAGAAAATGAACATATCCCGTCGCAACCTGGTTTCCGCGTTGCTGAGCCTGCTAAGTATACATTCAATACCTGCCCAAACTGCCTCGCCGACGAAGGCCTCTGAAGAAGCTGAGATTGTGCTGTCGCCGTTCCAGGTAAATGCTACCAGAGACAGCGGTTACGTCGCAACCTCTTCGCTCGTCGCCACCGGCTTCAGCCAGGAGATTTACAAGACCCCGATCAACATCTCGGTGGTCACTTCAGAGTTTATCAAGGATCGCAACCTGACGAACTTGGATCAGGTGGCCGACTATCTCTCCGGCGTCAGCGCCCGGGTGAATGGTTCGGGTAACCAAGGTGACGGTGCGCAATTTAGCATTCGCGGTTTCAGCACGCTGTGGAATACACGCGATGGAATTCGCCGCTACAGCTTCGCGGGTGGTTTGGAGAACGTGGATCGCGTTGAGGCGATCAAGGGCCCCTTGAGCGTATTCTTCGGCCAGCAGGCCCCCGGCGGTCTTTTGAACTATGTGACCAAGCGTCCAAGTTTCGCTTCGGTAAACGACATCAGCGTTCGGTTCGGCAGCTACGACGAGAAGTATGCGTCGTTCGGATCGCAGGGTGCCATCAACGAGGGAAAGACGCTGGCCTATCGCGTTTTCGCAAGTAACACGGACCGCGGTGACTGGCGTGACTTTACCTTCGAGAAGAAGAAGTTTTTCTATGCGGGTTTGCTGTTTCAGCCGGTAAAGGAACTCCAGATCTATCTGGAGTATGAAAAAGTTCGGCAGGAGTTCAACGGAGCCGGCCTCCTTCCCCAAGGCTCGAGGCAGTACCTTAATGAATGGCAGAATCCGACCTCCGCCGCGAAGAGCTGGGCCATCGCCAACGGCATCGGTTCGAATCCTAACGATAATCCGGCGAGCGCGCCCAATACCGTCGCCACCAGCGCCAATGTCGTAGACGTTTTGCGCGATCGCTGGCGGCGGGATTCGGGCCGTTGGGCGGATGACATTGGATCCGTTACCGGAACCCGACCTGAGACGTTGGTGGAAACGCTCGTGGACCTTTATCCTGCCGGTCGCAAATGGAATATCGGTGGCCGAAACGGAACGGTGAACAACGACAGCGATACGAGGACGGTCGAGGTCAACTACAAGATCACTGATATGTTCTCGTTCAGAGGCTTTCACATGCAGGATAATATCCAGCGGTGGGGCTACTCGAGCTGGCGCGACCAGCCAAACGGTGATGGCACGTATTCTCCGGTCCAAAACGGCGGCTTTAATCCCAACAACAGCAGGATTACCCGGCTGGAATTGCTGACGCGCTTCGAGATCGGCGAGACCCGTCACAATATCATTACGGGTGTCGAAGAGTACTATGATGAGTGGCGCCCCGTCGGATCATGGCTGGGGAATCCAGAACGCACCGTGCCGGATTCACAGGTTCCGTTTGCTCAAGGTTACACCGGCGGCGCACCGCGCCCCACCAGCTTGACCGGGTACCTTGACAAGGGCTGGGACCCTCGGAAGACCCCGACATTCGACGGCTTAAAGTACTACGAAAACGGGGTATTGCCCCACTACGCCAACGACGAGTTTGTCCGCGTTCAAGAAAACACGCGTCGTGCCGTGTACGCGAATTGGACGGGTTCGTTTTTCAAAGACAAGCTCACCACTCTTGCTGGAATTCGTCGTGAGACCTTCAAGAACGGATGGGCATTTACCGATGGTCGGCCGGACGAACCCGATTTGAACACCAAGTCAACCATCCCGACGATGGGCGCGGTGTATGAATTCAAAGAGGGCTTTACGGCTTACGCGAGCTACAGCCGCTCTTATGAACCCAATTGGGATGGGCGGGTTGATGGCGCAGGCACCACGGAGGCTGAGAGAAAGGAGGTCAAGAAACCGAACGAGGGCAGCGGTATCGATTTCGGCGTCAAGGCGTCCACCAAAGACGGGAAAATCTCCGGAGCACTTTCGTTCTACGAGGTCAAGCGGGCGTCCGGGTATGTTGAAAACGAGGCGCTCACCCGAGCTGATCCGCGCAACAAGGACGCCGACAACACCAACAACGTCTCAATCCGGGGCTTTGGCGGAACGATTGTTGGTCGCGGTGTCGAACTCGACACCGTTTTCAATCCGACGACGAACTACTCGTTCACGTTATCGCTGTCCTACATGCCCACGGCCGAGCTCACCAAGGCTTCAAATCCGGGCGAATTGAATAAGGTTGGCCTGCGCGTGCAAAGCGCACCGGAGAAACAGTACTCCACCTGGCACCGATATTCCTTCACTGAGGGCAGCTTTAAGGGCGTGAGTTTGGGATTTGGTGTGCGAGGAGTTTCGGAGCGTAACAAGAGCAATAATTTTAATGAGCGGGGGCTTAAGGTGAAAGGATACACCTTGGCGGATGCCATGATTCGTTACCAGACCGCAGGGTTTCGTAATTTCCCCGTGTTCCTCACTCTCAATGTGAGCAACTTGTTCGACAATAAAGACTACTTCACCACGTGGGATTTCCCGGGAGACCCACGGAAATGGTCGCTTTCGACGGATATCAAATTCTAACGAGGTTTACTTAATAACTTGGATCTCGGCCGCAGCGGGTTAGCCCGCTGCGGCTTTTGCCGTTCCGCCTTAATGATCAGCCGCTCCAT
>JBDSPT010000097.1:0-3766 GCA_039930205.1 Opitutus sp.
GAATCCCTTTTCCACGTCAGCGATGAAATCCGCCTCGGCATAGAACCTTTCCTTCGGCGTCACGCTGAAGTCGCCACGCCGAATCCGCGGCACCGCCGCACCGGCCGGAACGCCGGCGAGCTGGCGCAACTTCACCAATTGTTCAGGCGTACGATTCTTCGCCAGCCACGCATTGTACATCGTGTCGAGTTGCTGCGCATAGCGCGGCGTGAAATCGAGCTGGTACTTCTCCTCTCCCGCCACGAGTTCACCGCGCAGCCAGTTACGAAACCAAAATTCAAAGAGCGAATTCTCGTTCACAATTTCCACCGTCGCGATCGCCGGCTCGTGAGCATAATCGGATTTCGTGTACGGGTTCTGATGCGTGAGCAGCTGCTGCGCATAGTTCTTCTGCAGCTCGATCATCCGCTCACTGATGTAGGTGAAACCTTTCGTGAGCGTAATGAGTTCTGAGTCCGGCACGTTGTCGCCCGGTTTGTACTGCAGGCCGACGTTGAGATTCAGGTTCGAATAGATGCCGCGCTGCTTGAGCTGGAAAATAAAATAGTCGAGTCGGTCGAGAGCCTCGGCATCGAGGCCTTGATTGTCGTTCCGCCGATGATCGACGAGGCCACCGGGGCGAACACGGAATCGCTGACCGGCTGCCTCCGCCTTGCGCCGCTGCTGCTCGTCGTCCTCGTCTTTCGGATTCCGTGTGGGCAGATCCAGAAAATGGAATCGAATGCAGTTCACCCCGATGCGAGCAAGGGCGGTCGCCCACGCTGCGGCTTGGTCTTTCGGCGGCAAATTCGTGCCACCACGTGTCCAGCCCGTGAGATTTACCCCCCAGATCCGGAATCGCTGACCGTCGGGCTTCACCAGATGCCCATCTTTCACCGTGATAAAGCCGTTTTTCCCCGCGGGCTCTTTGCCCAGCAGAAAGGAAACGTCCGCGGGTGAATCTGCGCGCGCCAGATGATCGATCACGAAGGGCTGCAGTGGGATTTCCTCCGCGCTCAGTTGCACGCCAACCGGCAGCAGAACCGAGCAAGCGAAGACAAAACGCAGGAACCAGCGGTCGGAGGGAATCATGGGCAGGAGTTCAAAGCGAAAATCAGCGGAAGGTGACGCGGTACGAAATCACGTCTGCTGAGGGACGCGCCCGTGGCTTTTCGATTCGCACCGACGCGCCATCTTGTTGCCAGCGCACCGGATCATCCGACCCGACGAGCACAATCTCCTTCACCGGCTGACCTGTGGGCGTATCAAGCCCGAGCGATTTGATGACCGAAGCTCCGGTGGGTTCAGCGAGGAGAAAAACGTAGAGCTTTCCCTCGTTCGTCGTGAAGCGGAAGTCTTCCGTCGTGTAAGGAATGATGCCATCACCGGCTCGTCCCCGAGGCACTTGGGTGGGACCTTCGCCAAAAACCGTCCACGGTCGACTGCCAAAGATGCCCTCGCCGTTCACCTTCGTCCATCGCGCCAGGCCCTGCAGGAAAGCCTTTTCCCGTTCATCGATGGAACCGTCGCCTCGCTGCGGGATATTAAGCAGGAGAGTGCCGTTCTTGCTCACGACGTCGACCCACATGCGCACGATCTGGCTGACTGGTTTGTACACCACGTCTTTCTTATAGTGCCATTCGCCAATACACGTTCCGGTCTCGAACGGTTGCGGTTGGATAACGCCCGGTGCGCCGCGCTCAATGTCCTGCACCACGGCCGCGCGTCGCGGCTCCGTCAACTGCTTCGCCGTGAGCACGGCTTCCAGTTTTCCTCCCCGGCGTGCATGATTGGAATTGTAGAAATGCGCCGCCACGTCGAGGCCGGCCTGACCCAGCGGAAGGTCCGTGTTATCGAGGTAGAGAAAGTCCGGGTCGTACTTGTCGATCAGATCCTTGAGCCGGAAGAACCACAGATCGGCGAAATGCGGATCGTTCGGTGGCGGAGCTTCCGTCCAGGGCAGATCGTGCGCATCGTGCCACTTCCGCGCTTCCTCCATCGAGGTAATCCCATCCGGGATAACGATGCTCGGCTTGCCGTAGAGCGCCTGCGGATCCAGCCCGTCCCACCACTTGCCTTTGCCGTCTTCCTTTTTCAGACGGAATGCATCGTAGCGCACGCCCGCCTTCGGTCCCTCGGCGTCGTAGCCATATGCCGTTTGAAACCAATGCCACGCGTGTGACGAATGATTTGATACACCGAACCGCAGACCTGTGGCGCGCGCCGCCTTGGCCCAGGTTCCGACAATGTCGCGATTCGGGCCCACGTTGATCGCGTTCCAGGCGTGGTAACGGGAATCGTACGCATCGAAGTTATCCTCGTGCGCGGCCATCGAGACAAAGTAACGCGCGCCCGCCTCGACGTAGAGCTGCATCAGCTCATCCGGATTCCATTTGTCCGCTGTCCACAAGTGGTCGATCTCCATGAAACCCACCTCAGAAGGATGGCCGTAGGTTACGACGTGATGCAGGTTCTGGCGATGGCCTTGAAGGTAGATATTGCGCGCGTACCAATCGCCAGCCTCGGGCACCCCTTGCGGCCCCCAGTGCGACCAGATGCCGAGCTTCGCGTCCCGAAACCATTCGGGACAGTGATAGTTTTTCGTCAATGATTCCCATGTTGGCTGAAAAGGCCCGGCCGCGATCCCGCGTTCCGCCGGCAGCGGCTCCGGTGCCGCAATTTGCCCACGCACCATCGGCGATGGACCGACTCCGCCCAGCCCTGCCAGCAGCAATGCCATCACGCGAAGCGAAGAGTGCAGAAAGGTTGGAGGCATGACACGACGCTGATTCGCTCGAACGGAGTGAGGTGGATCACAGTACGCCCCGTGGTCGAAAAAAGCTTCCGGTATTCTTGTGAGAACTCCCGGCATTGTCAGATCCCGGCCAAACCTCCGGTACAATTTGCCCCCTCGAAGCGCCTAGCGGATAGCGCGGCGTCTTCGACCCGCGTTTTCATCCATCGTTCTTCCGTCGCCATCAATCGCGGGCCACAGACCCCGGGCTACTCGAACCCGGTTCTCGCTCAGAACTTGGGCAACGTTGTTCCCGCCAAAAAGCCTTGAACGGACGTCATGAAAAAACGCTTATGGCGAAGATGTGGGAGTGGCTCCAGTAATCCACGCTTCTCGAGACGCCAAAGCGTAACTCTGCTGATTTAAAGGGCTGCGCAAACCTGAGCACAAGTGTAGGTCAATCGCTCACTTTCAAAGCGGGAGATATTGCTTTCAGCACAGCGCCGTGGCGTTTCAGTGGTCGCTACATCATCCGTTCGCGTCTTCGATGCCGATGCGAATTTGCCGGATGGGCAATGGGTAAAATCTAAGTTCATGGATACATGTTACTCTTCGCACATCCGACGACTAGCACCCGCCCATACCGAATATTCGGTATTTCACCGGACCGCGCTACCTCTGCCAAAATCTGGGCAGTTAATGCCTCCGTCGACGTAATCAACTGCTGAAATTATTCTACACTTGTTTCTACACCCAACGCCGCAATTTGAGCAAGAATGGCCAGCAATGGGAAACGTCGTTGGCGAAGACTTCCAATGAATTACCTCGTGAGAAACATTTCTTAGCGAAGCGAAACTCATGTATCCAGATTTATGAGTCCTCTGCTCTACCACTGAGCTACTCTCGCGAACACCAACTAATACAATAACTTGTGAAGTTAATCAGACTCGGAAACAGAACGCTTGTCACCTCGAAGCGGCGGTAAGAAACCTCTACGGTTCAGAGTCGAATGCCGGTTATTACGCTTCACGCAAATCGGGTGACAGGCAATTT
>JBDSPT010000098.1:0-7844 GCA_039930205.1 Opitutus sp.
CGTCGTCAACATTCTGACGGGTTTCCGCCAAGAGATGGTGCCAACGTTCGCGACGCACACGCATCTGCGTGCTCTCGTCGCGGTGGTCGGTGACGACGACCGCAAGGCACTCGCGATCGGTGCCGCCGAAAGCGTGAAGCGCACCCACTTTGTGGATTCGAACACCGATTGGTTCAGCGACTTGGCCCAAAGCGTGTACCGAATTCGCGACACCCTGGAGTTCAAGACGACATGGCATCCGATCGGGGCGTAGCGAGCATGTTTCAAATTGAAGTGTAGCCGCCATCGATGGGTGGAGGGACGGCCACAGCTTGGGTAAATGCTGTGGCGCGACTGCTACCGCGGGCTTATCTCACGCCCACGCCGACCGGCGGCTCACCGGGAACGGTTTGACCGGTCTGACCGGAGTAGTCGTTCGATGGCTGCTTTTCGGGGCATCGAGGGAGCGGTGCCGAATTTCGTCACCGACAATGCGGCGATGGCATTCCCGTAACGCGCGGCGTGCAGGACGTCGCCTTTGAACCTCACCAGCCCTGCGGCGAAACCGCCGACAAACGCGTCGCCGGCTCCCGTGCTGTCGACGACTTTTACCGGATACGCCGGGATGTGCCGCCCACGGTCCGCGAGTGACACGAAACAGCCACGGGCACCAAGCGTGACGATCAACACCGGCACGCCGAACGCCCGGCAGAGTGGTTGCAGGTGGTCGAGTTCGAGGCCCAACAGTGACTCTGCGTTGAACTCGCCTTCGGCGTGGTAAGGTGACCTCCGGATCAGCGTGGTGCAGGCGGGAATCAGCCGGACGAGTTCGACGAACTCGCTTTCATTAGGGATCAAAACATCAACGTGGCGCAGAACCGAGAGGGCGAAGTCCGCTCGCATCGGCGCGGGATTCAGCACCGTCGTGGTGTTCTGTTTCCGCGCGGCGCGGAAGATCTGGGCGTTCGTGGCAAGGCTGGCTTCGTGTTGAGCGACGACGACCGTTGCGCCTTCGATCAGCGAGGGCGGAACGTCGGTGGTTCGCAGGTGGGCACTCGCCCCGATCGCCACGACGATTTCGTTCTGGCCGGCGGCGTTCACAATGATCCCCGCGGTCGCCGTGGCGTGACGCGGTTTGCTGATGAGGTGCGAATCGATGCCCTCGCTGCGATGGAATGCTCTCGCGCCCTCGGCGAACGCGTCATGGCCGACGGCGCCGATGAATCGAGTTTTCGCACCGGCGCGTGCCGCCGCAACCGCTTGGTTCGAACCTTTGCCGCCAGGCCCGGTGATGAACGTGCCAAGCTTGGTTTCTCCTGGTTGCGGAAACGTCGCGCAACGAAACGTCAGGTCTTGAACGAAACTGCCAACCACGACGACCGAAGGTTTCATGCCGCGATCGTATGTGGGGGCAAAACGGTGACAAGATGTTGCCATGCGAATGATGCCTGTTTCACCGACAAGGCGGAGCGGGCAGCAGGGAACGAGGCTCGCGCCGATCATGGCCGTTCATCCCAAGCTCGGCCCGCTTGTCCAAAGTTGCTCTTCTGAACGGGCGTGGTCTTTACTCTCGAACCAATGGAGCACGTTGCGACTGCGATAGTGGGGCTGGAAGACACCGCCCGCCGTGAACGGGCCAAGGAGCGGCTCTACGTGCTTTTCCAGGTCACCGGTTGGGGTCTGTTCCTCGCGATCCAGCTTTTCTTCGCGGTGTATTTCACGCTGAAGGGCGGTCGCGGTCGCGATTACTGGTCGACCGCGGCGACGGTCACCATGTCCGTCGCTTCCGGACTTTTGCTCACGCATGCGACGAGGATCGTCATCGCGAAATGGAATTGGAAACAACTCGGCTGGCGACCGCTGCTGCTGCGCGTGGGCGCGCTCGCCTTCTCGCTGGCCGCGGTGTGGAGCGCGTTTCTGTTGATTTACAATTACGGCATCCTGCGGCTGCCGTGGCCAGATCCCAAATACGGTCCGTTCCTCGTCTTCTCGCTGCAATGCCTCAATGGAACGCTGATCTTCCTCGGCTGGTTCGGGCTCTATTTCTTCTACCACCTTTTCGATCGCTTCAACCGTTCGGAGATCGAGCGACTTCGTCTCACCACTCACGTGAAGGAAGCGGAGCTGCGAGCACTTAAATCACAGGTGAATCCTCACTTCATCTTCAACTCGCTGAATTCGCTGCGCGCGCTGATCGATGAAAATCCCACCCGGGCGCGCGAGGCGGTCACCCAGCTGGCGAATCTCCTGCGGTACTCCCTGCAAAGTGGTCAGCTCGAGACGGTGAGATTCGAAGACGAACTCCGCGTGGCCAACGACTACCTTGCGCTCGAGCAGGTTCGACACGAGGAACGTCTGCGCGTGCGACTCGACGTGGCTCCCGATACGCTGGACTTGCCCATCCCTCCGATGCTGCTTCAGACGCTGGTCGAAAATGCGGTGAAGTACGGCATCTCCACGCGCGCAAGTGGGGGAGAGATCGCAATCATCGCCCGTCGCGACCGCGACTCGCTCCGGCTTCAAGTCACCAATCCCGGTCAGATCGCCGCGCTCGCGCCGTCGCAACGCCAGGCATCGACGGGCGTCGGTCTCCACAACGCGGCGGAACGACTGCGATTGTTGTTCGGCGAGCGCGCCACGTTGCTTCTCCGCGCCGATACCCCCGAACTTGTTGTGGCCGAAGCGATCGTCCCCCTGGCAACCCTTCGCGCGTGATCTCATGAAAGCGGTCCTCATCGATGACGAGCGGCTGGCGCGCAATGAACTGAGAAAGTTGCTCAGCGCGTTTCCTGATATCGAGATTGTCGGCGAAGCTGCCAACGCGAACCAAGCCCGGCAGTTGCTCGAGAAGATGGCGCCCGACCTGATGTTTCTCGATGTGCAGATGCCGGGAGAGACGGGTATGCAGTTGTTGGAGACACTGGAAGCGCCGGTCCCCGACGTGGTGTTCACCACTGCGTACGACGAATTTGCCGTGAAGGCCTTCGATCTGAACGCGCTGGATTATCTTTTGAAGCCGGTCGACCCCGTGCGACTTGCGGCGGCCATGGAGAAGCTGCGTGATCGACGCGGAGGGGGCGCGACCGCGCCGGCGGAGACGGCGAAAGGGGGCCGTGAGCGTTTGGCTGCAGCAGACAAGGTCTTCGTGCGGGAGGCGGATCGCTGCTGGTTTGTCGAAGTGAAATCAATTCGGCTGCTCGAGAGCGAAGGCAACTACACGCGCGTCCACTTCGACAACGCGCAGCCGCAACTTTTCCGCTCGCTCAATGCGATGGAAGAGCGCCTGGACTCGAAAGTGTTTTTTCGCGCGAACCGGCGTCAGATCATCAACCTTGCGTGGATCGACAAAATCGAACCGTGGTTCAGCGGCGGTCTCTTGGTCCACCTGAAGGGCGGAGCGAAAGTCGAGCTGAGCCGGCGGCAGGCGCAGGATTTCCGTGAACGTATGAGCCTTTGATGTTTCAAGAATGATCGAGGCACATCAACTCACGAAGATCTTCCGGGACAAGAAGCGCGGCGAAATCCGCGCGGCTGACGCCATCACGTTTCGAGCAGAGCCGGGGAAGATTTATGGATTGCTCGGCGCCAACGGTGCAGGAAAGACGACGACGCTTCGCGTGCTCGCGACGTTGCTGCGTCCGACGAGCGGCACGGCGACAATCGCGGGCTTCGACGTGGAGCGGGATCCCGAAAAAGTTCGCGCCCAGGTCGGATTCCTTGCCGCCAGCACCGCGCTGTATGGCCGGCTGACCGCGCGTGAAATGATCGCGTACTTCGGTCAACTGAATGGGATGTCCGGCTCACAGCTGAAAGCGCGCATTCAGCTTTTGGCCGACCAGCTCGACATGCATGAATTCCTGGATCGTCGGTGTGAAAAATTCTCCACCGGCATGAAGCAGAAGACCTCGATTGCGCGCACACTGGTTCACGATCCGGCAGTGATGATCTTCGACGAGCCAACGCTCGGCCTTGATATCATGACGTCGCGATCGATCGTGAAGTTTGTGCGTGACTGTCGGGATCGCGGGAAAACCGTCATCTATTCCACGCATATCATGAGCGAGGTGGTGAAGCTGTGTGACGTGGTTGGCATCATCCACGATGGACGGCTTTTGGAAGAAGGCACCGTGCCGGCATTGCGCGTGAAGTACCGCGAGCAGGATCTTGAGGAAATTTTCGTGCGGGCGATTGGCGCGACCTCGGATCGCACCCCGCTTCCACCCGTTCTCTGACCATGAGCTGGCGCAACATTGTCACCGTCTACTTAAAGGAGCTGAAGGATTCGCTGCGCGATCGGCGGACGCTGCTCTCGATGATCATCATCCCGACGCTCGTCATGCCGGCGTTGATCTTCGGTGTCGGGACGATTGCAACGAAGGTCGTTTCCAAGGCACGGGACGAAATCCCTCGCGTGATGATCGTCGGCGGCGAGGACTCGCCTGGTGTGGTGGCCCAGCTGAAGGCGGCGAGAAAGTTGACGGTCGCCGCAACGACACCGGACTGGCGCAACGACATCGCGGAGAAAAAAATTCGCGCAGTCGTATCGCTGCCAAGGGGCTTCGAAACGGGGTTGCTCGCCGGTAAGGCTGATCCGGTGACTTTGTATTTCTACGAAGGCGAACTGAAGTCAGGCTTTGCCACGGGCGAGCTCGATCGCTTTTTCCGCGAGTTGCGCGAGCGCACGGTGACCGAGCGACTGGCCGAACGTTCGTTGCCGGCGACGCTTGTTCGACCCTTCGAGATCACCCGTGCGAACGTCGCTCCGCCGGAAAAAGTGGGTGGCAACCTCTTTGGCGGGATCGTGCCGTACTTCATCGTGATCCTGTGTTTCACGGGCGCGATGTATCCGGCGATGGACCTCACCGCGGGAGAAAAGGAACGGGGGACGATGGAAACGTTGCTATGCAGTCCGGTGGCGCGAACCGATCTCGTGCTTGGAAAATTCCTCATGGTCCTTACGGGATCGGTGGGGGCGATGATCATGTCGCTCGCCTCACTCGGTATCACCGCGGCGCTGAGTGGAATGATCATCACGAGCGGCGGCGGATCCTCGGGTGGTCTGGCCAAAATCGGAGGTGCAAGCATGCCGATGATCGACCCAACAGGACTGTTAGGCGTGGTCGCGATGGTGTTCCCGGTGGCCGTGTTCTTTTCCGGGGTGATGTTTGCGGTGTCGCTGTTCGCGAAAAGCTTTAAGGAAGCGCAAAGCTACGTCGGGCCGATGATGATCGTGGTGATTATGCCGGCGGTGGTGGGGATGCTGCCGGGGATCGATCTCAATGCCCGACTGGCGCTGGTCCCGATCCTCAACCTTTCACTCGTGTGCAAAGAGATGCTTTCCGGCGTCTGGCATTGGAACTACATCGCCATCATTTTCGGATCTTCCTGTCTCTATGCGGCCATCGCGCTGTGGTTGGCGGTGAAGATGTTCCAGCGGGAAGACGTCATCTTCCGGGCTTAGGACGACTTCGTCGAAGGCCCCCAAGGTGGTTTTATCTGAATCAATGCAGTCGGAAGTAGCCACCGTCGTGAGACGGTGGCTACTTCCCCATTGCATCGATCCGGCTAAGCCCAAACGCGTTCTCTTCCGGCAGATTGTGGGTAAAGCGCAGGTAAAAACCGATTGCACCTAGTGCATGTGGGCGTAGTTTGTGTCTAAGCTACTCGCACGGTTAGTCCGGCCCAACCATGAACCCTCCTGCTCCTTCGAACTCAGGTTCGCCGCTCAAGATTGCCCATCGAGATCCTTTGGCTGGTACGACGTCGCCGTCGGAAGATGCGGTGCGGCGGGAACTCGCCGAAGAATTCGAAACGTTACGGGAACGGGAAGCGAACTTGCGTGAATACGAGGCTCGATTGCGCGCGTGGCAGGCTCAGCTGGATTCAAGGACGGGCGGGGTGGGTGGCCCGGGTTCTGAAACCCCGTTTGTGCAGCAGGTCAGCCAGCTGCCGTTTTCGAGCGACTCCTTGCTGGCGTCATCGTGGGAAAAATTTCACAAGGCGCGTGCGATTCTCGAGGCCGAGCAAAAGCAAATGCGCGATGAGCGTATGATGATGAGAGATACGGATGCTACCCTGAAGCGTCGCGAGTTTGAACTCGCCTCCCGCGAAGAGCAATTGAAGCGTGCGAAGCTCACTTCCGACGCAGGCGCGGTCGCCGACGCAGCGGCGGCAAAAGCGGAGCAGGAAAGACCGAAGTCGGCCATGGAGCGCCTCACGTCGGCGCCGTTCCGCGCTGCGCGTTCGGCGTTCAAGTCGGATAAGTGAAGTGAGGCGGTTTCGCGCCGCAATGGGAGGTCTGATGCCGGGGGCAACCGTCGCGGCATTGCGACCAGAAAAGCGCGAGCAGCGTCAGCTGCGCCAAATTTCTCCTTGAACACTGCAACGTGTGTGATCATCACGACCGACGTGAATCTTTCCGTGCGAGCCTGCGTTAACACCACCGCCAAAGCCATGGCGGCGGGTAAACGCGTCTGGTGGCACGGGTCGGCCTGGCGACGATGGTGATACGCGCAGATGCGCGATAAGCGGCCGAGAGCCGCCTGATCCCACCGCCAAGCCCGACTCAATCCCGAGTCGGGCTTTTTGTTTTGTCCTGTTTTCATGTTCCCAAATCCCAACCTCCCACCACCCGATTAGATCAGCTCACGCTTGATCGATCAGAAAGTCACCATGCCCGCCCTCACTGCTCCACCTCCGCCTCGCACCGAGATTGAACTCCCGTCGGTTTCGTTCTTCGGTCGTTCACTCGACGAGTACGTTCGTTTTTTCTCTCTTAACATTGACGAGCTCCGCGGTCGCCCGGTGCTCGACGTCGCGGCGGGTCCGTCGTCGTTCACCGCAGAAGCATGCCGCCGAGGGATCGATGCCGTGGCCGTTGATCCGCTCTATGGATCATCGGTCGATTCGCTCGTCACGCACATCCAGCTGGATTACGCGCGCATGTTCACGCAAATGCGGGCGAAGCCGCGGTTGTTCAAGGTCGGCCCACTGGTTGAAAATCGCGAGGTCGCCCTGCCTCGTCAGACGGGACGGAGGTGTTCGGCCGTTCCGTATTACTTCACTTCGATTGATGCTGCAGAAGCGGAGCGGCGGGCTGCGGCACAGCGGTTCTTGAGCGATTACGAATCGCATTTTGTTCACAGCCGGTACGTCGGCGCCTCGTTGCCCAGGCTGCCGTTCCAGGATGGCGCCTTCGATCTCGTGCTCTGCGCTCACCTGTTGTTCACCTACGCACGGACATTCGATTTCGATTGGCACGTCGCTGCCTGCCGGGAGCTCGTTCGGGTGAGTGCGAGCGAAGTTCGAATCCATCCGGTTTGCGGCGCAGATGGAAGGCGATATCCCGAGCTGGATCGTCTTCGGCGCGAGTTGATGACTGGCGGAATTCGAACCGCTGTCGTCGACGTAGACTACGAGTTCTTCGCCGGCAGCGACTCAATGCTCGTGCTCAATCCCGCCAGCGAATGAACGAACCCCTCACACGCGCGCCCACGCCTGAGCCGCCGTACTTCGCCGTGATCCTCCCGTGAGACCGATGACCGGCGCACCCGACCGCGCGTCCACCGTTCTCACGACGGTGGCTACCTTCGACTGCATGGATCCGGCTCAGACTACCTGTCATTCTGAGACCCGGACCAACGCTGCGTAGGGCGGATGGACCATGAACTCATCGTGTGATGGCGAGGAGGGGAGCGACGCGGGCATCCCTCTGAAATTTCAGCTGGATCGCCACGCCGAAAGCCGGCTCGCAATGACTAACCGGAGCAGTATATCAGCAGCGCAGCGAAGATGTTGTAGGCAGCGCGCTCGCGCGCGCCCCGTGGGCACGGACTGCGGCTACAACTCCACTTGAACACACTCGC
>JBDSPT010000099.1:0-3304 GCA_039930205.1 Opitutus sp.
GAATGTGAAGACCGGACTCGGTGCACGGTTTGGCACGGAGTTGCTCAAGCGCGGTTTCAAAGGCCGCTACGGCAACATCGGCGTGCACCAGGAAGGCCCCGGCGGCCTGTGGCAACAAATCGGATACCAAGGCCTCGATCCCGCCGGCATCGAGCAAGCGATCCGCGCACTGGTCGCGTAGGCCACAAGTCACCAACGCCCCGGAACAATCGATGCTTGAATCAGGCGAGCTTGCGCTGCGTCACGAAGACATCACGGAGTGCGAGGCTCAGTTGGTCCTGCAACGCCTGAAGCTCACGATAGCGCGCGACGTTCGCCTTGTTCGGCGTGCAACGCGTCGACGCGTCAAGTGCGACCGTGCCCGTCGTGAACTGCGTGAGCCTGGCCTTCTTGTTGCCATCGCGAATCGCGACGCACCACGCTGCTTGAAGCGCGCCGCCCAACGCCGCGCCCTCGTCTTCAACCATCGCCACCACGGGAACTCCGAAAATATCCGCCATCAGCTGTCGCCACACGGCCGACTTCGCGCCGCCTCCGGTCACGCGGATCTCCTTCGCTTTCACGCCAAGTTCAGCAAGTCGGCGCAAGCCGTAGTTCATCCCCATGGTCACGCCTTCCATCGCGGCACGCGCCAGATGACCCGCTTTGAACGTGCTCTGCGTTAACCCGACCATGACACCGGAGCCGTCCGGCACGTTCGGCGTGCGTTCACCCGCCAGGTATGGCAAAAGAACCAGCCCGCCCGAACCTGCCGGCGTCGCCTCAACCGCCGCAGCCATCGCGGCGTGGTCCTGTCCAAACAAAGCGCGAACCTGTTCCGTCACCGTCGTGACATTCATAGTACACAGCAGTGGCAACCACCCACCGGTCGAGGAACAGAAGGCCGCGATTTCACCCTGGGGATCGATGACCGGTTTGTCCGCGTAGGCGTAGATCGTTCCGCTCGTGCCGAAACTCGCCGTGACCACGCCCGCCACCACGTTGCTGGTGCCAATCGCGCCCATCATGTTATCGCCGCCGCCAGCGCTGACCACCACCGATGCCGACAGCCCGTACGCGGCCGCGATTTCCGGCCGGAGCGTGCCGACCGCCTCGTGCGACGCTGAAATCGCCGGAAGGTGGCTGGCGAGTTTGGGATCGATCGCGTTGATCACGTCTCTGGACCACTTCCTGGTCCTCACATCCATCAAGGCGGTGCCGGAGGCATCGCCGAATTCCATGAAGTACTTCCCGGTCAGGTGGAAGTTCAGGTAGTCGTGCGGCAGGAGAACGTGTCGCAGCTTCTTGTAGTTCGCGGGTTCGTGGCGCTTTAGCCAAAGAATTTTCGGCGCGGTGAATCCCGGCATGATCAGATTGCCGGTCTTCCTGATCGCCGCCTTGGGCCCGCCGAGTTTCCTGGTGATGATCGCACATTCCTGTGTCGTGCTCGTGTCGCACCACAACTTGGCGGGACGGATCACCTGGCCGTTCTCGTCCAGCGGCACAAACCCGTGTTGTTGTCCGGATACGCCGATGCCGCGCACGCGTTGCGCGTCGACCTGGCCGACGACTTCCTTGATCACGAAATCCAGTGCCACGGTCCAATCCTGCGGGTGCTGCTCCATGTGACCGACCGGCAGCCCGTTGATCAACGCGTGCGGCGCGCGGGCCTCCGCGACCACCTTGCGGGTTTCGAGATCGAGAACGATCGCTTTAACGCTCTGGGTGCCGGAATCGATACCGATGAAAAGACTCATGAGGTGCGGAAAGTGCGCCGCAGCCACGCACCGGAGGCGATTCTATTCCTATTCTAAAACTGGACCGGGTCTTGGGTGTGGAAGGTGGCGATCGGCCGGAGGTGGTTGGAAGGAGGGAGGAAGTAATCCGAAACTGTGGAACGGTGGGAATTCGGCCACGAACGAAAATGTGATGCCAGGCCCGGCAAAACGGGAAACAGGGAATCAGGCTTGGGCGCCGGATACTGTAATCGAGAGCCTTTTAAACAAAACTGTAGCCGAGTTCCTGTCATTGCGAGAAGCGCAGCACGAAGCAATCCAGCTGGATCGCCACGGCGCGCTTCGCGCACCTCGCGATGACAACGAGGCGGCGTCCGGCTACAGTTTAAGTTAACCCGCCCTAGAGCTCGGCGAATTGAGATCGACCCACCGGACGACGATCGAGCAAATGCCTCTTCTTCGGCTCGTTCCTGATTCCCTGATTTCCCCATTACCTCCGTTAGACTGTTCGTGGCCAAATTCCCGCCGTTCCAGCGTTCCAGATTGCTTCCCAATTTTCATCAATTTCCCCCGTTTGCCGCCTTGTCGTGGGCAAAAGATCGTGTCCGAATCCGAATCAGGAGGGCGCCAGCGCGGCGTCCACCCAACCAAGGATGTCCACTATGATCGCTACTCAGATTCGTCAGAAGGATGCACTCTTCTACTTCGCGTCGTACACGCCCGAGAAACTACTGAGCCAGGTTCGCTTTATCAGCCGCTTCTACGACGAGGAGGGCGGAGGCATTCGCCCGGAAGAGGTGCCCGCCGACGATGACGTCGCCAATTTCATCTCGCGCGTGGAGCGCAGCGACCAGGCCTTTCAACGCGAGCTCTCCAAGGCGAAGGTCGCCGCGATCAAGAACTTCTACGAAACCGCCATCTCGCAGCCGCCGATCCCCGGCACGGTCCTTCTTTTCACGCCCCAAAAATTGCGCTTCGAACCTTGGACCGACGACAGCGGCGTGGGCCGATTGCAGGAACCGGAGGAGAAATTCCTCATCATCGACGGTCAACACCGGCTCGCCGCTCTCGAGTTTTATTCACGGACGCATCCCGAGGACGCCAAGAATATCCAAGTGCCCTGCGTGATCTTCGACGGACGCAGCGAAGACTTCGCGACCGAGATGTTCGTCATCATCAACTCGACGCCAACCCGGATTAACAAGAGCCACCTCATCGATCTCTACGAGCGCGTGTCCTGGGCCGAACCCGACCGACGTTTCGCCGCTCACATCACGGAGATGCTCTACCGCGAAGGCGACAGTCCGCTTCGCTATCGCATCAACCGACTCGGCGGCCGCAGCAAACAGGAGAAATGGATTCTGCAAGCGGAGCTGTTCAACGAGATTCACCGCTGGGTGAAACAAGCGTGGAAAAAGATCGAAAAAGAAGGCACCGACAAACGAAACGCCGCCCGCTACTACGAAACCGTTCGTGACTTTCTCAAAGCGTCATCGCAAGTCTGGGGCGAGGCGTGGGGCGACTCGGCGTTTCAAGTCACCAAACCAGTTGTACTGAAAGCGCTGTTACGCGTCTGCGCGGATCTCGCA
>JBDSPT010000100.1:0-4268 GCA_039930205.1 Opitutus sp.
GTATTTTGAGAGTTGATCTGCGTCTACCACCGCGACGGCCCGACATTGGTTGGGCGTCTCGCGATTACAGTCATTTCCCCAAAGCTCCTAGATCGAGGGCGAGCGACACGATGATGTCAGAAGTTGAGATCGAAGGGTATGGGCCTTCTTTCAGGCCACCGCGAACGGTACGAACACGCCATGGTTTCAAAAATGACCCGGGCAGGAGAATCAGCGATGGCTCGGGACTCTCGTCCGCCGATTGAAGGGGTGAATTGAGTCTGGCGCAGGATCACTTTACCTTTTCCGTTTCCCCTCATGACTCGTTTCACTTTTCCTCTGCGACTGATTGTGCGCCTATTGATTTCCGTTGGTCTGGTGGTGCTGGCTGGGGGAGCCGCCAAGGGTGCCGAACGAATGGTACCGTCCAATCCCGCGACCTCCACGACGCTGCCGAACATCGTGCTGATTCTCGCCGATGACCTGGGCTACGGCGATCTTGGGTGCTACGGGCAGCAGCGAATCAAGACGCCTCATTTGGACGCCATGGCGAAACAAGGGGTACGTTTCACCCAGTTCTATGCCGGCGCTCCGGTTTGTTCACCTTCGCGGAACGTGTTGCTGACAGGGCAACACACCGGCCATACGACGATCCGGGGAAACGCCAAGATCGATCTCCGCCCGCAGGATTTTACGATCGGGGAGCTTCTGCAAAAGGCGGGGTACACCACGGGCCTCATCGGCAAATGGGGCTTGGGTAAAGAGGGCTCGACCGGCTACCCGCTGAAGAAAGGCTTCGATTATTTCTTCGGCTACGTTGATCAGACGATGGCGCATAATTACTATCCGACTTACCTCGTGCGGAACAACGAACGGGTGCCGTTGCGCAACGTGGTGCCGAATCCTGGCAAGTATGATCAGGGCGTGGCATCGGTTAAACTAGACTACAGCGCCGACCTTCTCGCCGAGGATGCATTGAAGTTCATCCGCGAACATCGCAGCGCACCGTTCTTCCTGTGCTTCACGGCCACGCTGCCTCACGCCAACGGCGAAGCGAAACCCGACGGCATGGAGATCCCGGATTATGGCATCTATGCGAAGGAAAACTGGCGGAATCAGGCGAAGGGATACGCGGCGATGGTCACGCTCCTCGATGCTCAAGTCGGCCAGATGATGGGGGAACTCAAGGCGCTGGATCTCGACGAAAACACGCTCGTAATTTTCACGTCCGACAACGGTCCGCACAACGAAGGCGGCAACGATGCGACATTTTTTGAATCGTCGGGTCCTTTGCGTGGCGTCAAACGTGATCTATACGAAGGAGGCATCCGCGAGCCGATGATCGTGCGCTGGCCCGCGCGCGTCGCGGGTGGGACGACGTCCGACCACGTCGGATACTTCGGCGACTTCATGGCTACGTTTGCCGAAATCGCGGGGGTTGATGCCCCGAAAGGCTTGGACAGCCTGAGCTTCCTTCCGGCGTTGCAACGCCACGGTGCGGCGCAGAAAACCCACGACTATCTTTATTGGGAATTCTATGAGGGCGCCTCAGCGCAGTCCGTGCGGATCGCGGATTGGAAAATCCTCCGGAGCCCGATGAAAACCGGCGCATTAGAGGTGTACGATCTGAGCAAGGATCTCGGCGAGACCCGCAACGTAGCGGCGCAACAGCCCGAGATTGTGCGCAGAGCGTTGGTGGCCATGGATCAGGCACACGTGGAGTCACCGCTTTGGAAGCCCGGTGCGGTCGCGCAGCCCGGTAAACTCTCGACGGAGTAGCCGACGCCAACGGTTTTAGCTGAATCGCTTGGAGCAGGCCCGATCCCTTCATTGGAAAGCAGCAACGGACGCTGTTTTCGTCTCATCCGCCGTTCTCATTCGTCCCGATTCGCGGAGGCAACTACATCGTTCTGGCTCAGGCGACGGAGCGCGCGCGAGCGCGTTCCTGCGGCGGCACGATGACGACCGGGCAATGAGCGCGATTCAACACGCCATGCGTGGTGCTGCCCACGAGGAGGTCATAGAACGCGGTGTGTCCATGCGATCCCATGACAATGTAGTCCGCCAGGAACTTCTCGGCTTGCTCGACGATATGAATGACCGGCGAACCGTTGAACTGCGCCGTTTCGACGGTGATGCCTTCGCTCTCCAGTCGTGCTTGTACGCGCTTGAGGTGGTTGGCCGCGCTTCGTTCTCCGATGGCCTGGATTTCAACGATATTCTCCATCACAACGGTGTACTCGGCCGTGAAGACCGGCGGCTGCACCACGGTAAGCAGGACAATTCGAGCGTCGGTGGCTTTGGCGAGATGGGCAGCGGCGTTGACGACGGCGTCACTAACCTCCGAGAAATCGACTGGGGTGAGTATCGTTTTCATGGGTCCAGTGTACGCGCATTTTCACTCAGCGCGATGCGGACTTTGCGAAGGCCCGCGCACAAATTGCCCGCGTACGGACCGTTAAACGTGGGCCCGAGGCTGACGAAAGGTCTGAGCACCCGTCCGACTTTCTCCCCGACTTCTGTGGCTGCGGTTCCAAAACCCGCTGATCAAGGCGGATCGGGCGCGTCCAGATCCGTCCTCACGTTGCTGCGTAAGGACACGGATGCGCCGCTCAACTGCGCTTCGACAGCACGCCGCTTTCGTACTTCGTAACATCGCTCAGCCAATCGGCGCCGGCCGGCACGCCCGAGCGGTTGCAAAGTTCGTTCCACACGGCACCCCAAGGCATCGCCTTGGCGTTCTCCATGAGCGCGAGGCGCTCATGGCCGCGATTGTTCGCATCGGCTTCTTTCAACGCTTTCGACGGATCGAGCAGACCGAGCAAGATGGCCTGGCGAGTCGCGCGCGCGCCAACGACGTACGCCGCAATGCGGTTGATCGACGCGTCGAAGAAGTCGAGGGCCACGTACATCCGATCGAGTGCGTCTCCCCGCGCGATTTCGGTGAAAAGCGCGCGAACGGCGTCGTCGAGGATCACCACGTGATCACTGTCCCAACGCACGGGACGGCTCGTGTGCAGGAGCAGCTTCGGATGGAATTGCATCAGCGCGGAAACTTTATCGGCGACCGATTCCGTCGGATGGTAGTGACCGAGATCGAGACACGGAACGACCTTCCGGCTCTGCGCATACGAGTAGGAGAACTCGTGTGAGCCCACCACAAAGTCCTCGCTGCCGAGCCCGAAGAGTTTTCCTTCCACGGCGTCGACGCACTGGCGGCGATCGATCTTCTTGTCCTTGAGAATCGCGTCGAGCGATTCGGTCAAACGCGCGCGCGGGCTCCATCGATCGGCTGGCTGGTCCTTGGTGCCGTCCGGAATCCAATGATTGAGTACGCACGGCGAGCCGAGCTTTTTGGCGAAGTGCTGGGCAATGACCCGGCAGGCACGACCGTGATCAATCCAAAACTGGCGAATGTTTTTGTCGGCGCTCGAGAGCGTGAAACCAGACGCGGCGTGAGGATGGGCGAAGTACGTGGGATTGAAATCGAGGGCGATCTTTCGGGCCTTCGCCCAGTTTAACCAGCCGTCGAAATGGGCCGGCGTGAGTTCATCGCGGTCGACCGCTTCAGTGCCGGTCTCGGCGTAGAACGCGTGCAGATTAAGCCGCTGCGAACCGGGCAAAAGTTTCAGGACGAGATCGAGGTCTGCCCGCATCTCGTCGCCGTTGCGCGCGCGACCGGGATACCCGCCCGTGGACATGATGCCGCCGGAATCGATCCCGGATTTTGGGGTTTCGAGACCGCGAACATCGTCGGCCTGCCAGCAATGCAGCGAGATCGGTACCGAAAGAGCACGCGCGATGGCGGCATCGGTATCGACGCCGAGTTCGGCGTAGGACTCTTGAGCAAGGCGATAAGCGGCAGTGATTTTCTTCGGGGAAGGCATGGGAAAGAGGGAAGTGAGAGCGACAGAAGGGGACTGAAGACCTATAATCGTTCGGGTTGGATCGGAATGTGAGGCTCGGGTTGGATCGAAATGGAGGCAGCGCGCTCGCGCGCGGTCAGGGAATTAGTTTTCGTCCGGGAACGTCTCAGGAAGGAGAAGCCGCGTGCGAGCGCGCTGCCTACCTCTGAGCAAGCTTACTTCGAGGGCTGGTATACGGTTTGTTTAAGATCGCGGGAGAGAAGTTGTCGGAATGTCGGTAAGTCTTTGACCGCGCCCAACGCGATGAGCTGGGTGGCGATGTTGCCGACCGCTGTCCCCTCGAGCGAGAACGACACGACCGGCAGACCGGAAGCGTCCGCGGTCGCCTGGCACAGCAGACGATTCTTCGAACCGCCGCCGACG
>JBDSPT010000101.1:0-3303 GCA_039930205.1 Opitutus sp.
ACGAGTCCAATCAATCCCCAGCCCCCGTCGGGTTGGAAGAACGCCAGTGGTAACGTTACTGCCAGGCCCACGATCGTACCGAGGTACGGCACGATGTTGAGGACCCCGAGGAGCAGCCCAATGAACAAACCGAACCTCAAGCCGATGATTGAGAAACCAATGGCGAGGAGGGCGCCCATGATCAGCCCAATGAGAAGCTGTCCGCGGAAAAACGCCTCGATGATGGAAACGAATTCCCGCACGAGGAAGACGATGTCGTCGCGCACGGAAGGCCGGACGAACGCCAGATGGTTGGGCAGCGAATGCGTGAGCTCTCGCCGGGCGAGCAGGAAGAAGAACAGGTAAACGGGAATGATCGCGACGTGCGTGATGAAGACTACGATTCCCATCAAACCGCCGCCCGCCGCTTTCAGTGTCGGAATCGCCTCACCGAAGAGTGACTGGAGCTGCGTCACGAAGCCTTCGCTCATCTTGCGAATCGTAGGGTTGTCCAGCTGACGCTGAACGAGCTCGACCCATTGCGGATAGTGAGCGCGGCAGTAGACCAGAACATTTTCCCAAAGGGTCGGGAGGTAGGCGACAAAGTTGACGGTCTGGTCGATCAGCGGTGGCAAGACCGCGACGAGGAGACCGGCGACGGCCATGACAAATGCCCCATACAAGATCACGACGGCGGACGTCCGAGCCAGTCGTAAACGTCGTTGGAGCCAGTCGACGATCGGCCGTAGAATCAGCGCCATCACTCCGGCGACGGCCAGTGGCCAGAGCACACTGGAAAAAAAGCTGATCGACTGACCAAGAATAATGAGAGCGCCGACGATGAGAGCGATGGATCCGAAGATCGCCAGAAGCGTGAGTGCGAACCCTGCGATTCGGCGTTGAGCGGGCCCGAGCAACGGAGCGTCAGTCAGCAACGAGGTGGGCAGGATGAGTGGAGTCGGAGGCAATGAAGGCTCGTCGGACATGGACGGGATCAGGAGCGATTTTACGAAGCCGTGCCAGCCTGCAGTTGTGAGTTTTCGGTCGTAGGCTGCGCACTCCCGCGCGCTCCGGAAGGCGGTGTGAGCGGAAGAGAATACAGATCGCGCGCGCGTGCGTTGGCTGGTGTGCCCGGGATGGGCGAGAACTATACATCGGAAATGAAATGTTCGGGGCGAGTGACAAAATCCGCAGCCAAGATCAAGGCGGGCACCGAGAGGCGTTCACCACGGAAGAGGGTGGGGGCAAGGGACCGACCGTAGGAACACGGACAGGCGGTGAGGTCGGGATGCGACAGATATGCGTGCCAGGAAACGTGCACTCCCACCTTCACCGAAAGAGCAAAATTCGGTTTCCCCGTGTCGCGACCGTCAAGGATTGTTCGACCCCACCTCGAGCAGATTCCGCAATCGTGCAGACACTCCTTAATCAATCCCGCCGCTCACGCGACGGGCTGCGATCGGCGGTGGCGGCGATTAGGACATTCGATTTCGATCATCCGGCCCGCTATCGGATCACGCCATAGCTTTTTCGATAGTCACTCGGTGCGACTCCGGTGCTCTGCTTGAAAACCACACTCAAGTACTCTGGATCAAATCCGGTGCGGTCGGCAATTTCCCAGACGGGAAGTTCGGTGCCGACGAGCAGTTCCTTCACCCGATTGATCTGAACGCGAAGAATTTCCTGATGAGGCGTCCGGCCGAGTAGTTTTCGAAAACGCGTTTCGAGCGCGCGTCGCGCCATCGGACAATGTCGAAGGACGTCGCTGACGCCGATTCCTTCACAGGCATGTTCACGAATGTAGCGGAGCGCTCCGGCGATTTTGGGATCCGCGACCGCCAGGATGTCACTGCTCTGACGATTCACGATTCCGACTGGCGGGATCAGGTGCGCGGCCGCCTCGACCTTGTCGCCCTTCATCATCAGCGAAAGTAACGCGGCCGCTTCCCAACCCGTACGACGCGGGTTGAGCGCAACGCTCGAAAGCGGCGGCGGCGATAGCACGCAGAGCACTTCGTCGTTGTCGACACCGAGGACGGCGACCTCTTCCGGGACAGAGAGCCCCTGGCGACGACAGCCTTCCAGCACTTGCTGTCCGCGATTATCATAGCACGCGAACACCGCGACTGGCTTTGACAGCTGGTTGAGCCAGTCCGCGATCGCGTTCACCTCATCGTCGCTGTTGGGCAACGGCTCGCTTGGTGCATAGGAATGACAGGGATGTCCGGCGCCACGGATCAGGAAACTGAATTGTTCACCGCGTCGATTCGACCAGCTGAACCGCGCTTCGCCGCAGAATGCGAACGTGCGAAATCCGCGCTCCAAAAAATGCTGTGCGGCCAGGCGCGCGATCGCGGCATCATCGGATTTCACCCAAGGGGCACGCGGCAGTAGTCGCGACGGCGTGAGATCGACCACCGGCATCGAAAGTTTTTCGACGGCCTGGGCCAGCCGGCGATTTTCACCGCGGACGATCACGCCCTGTCCGTGCCAGTTCGCCAGCCACACCGGCGGCGCGTCCAAGGTGCCAAGCTCCGCATACGAAACTCGCCAGGGTCCATGGCTGAGAATGTACTCACCAATTCCAATCAGAAGGCTGCGCGCATAGGAGTTGGTGGTCTCGAATAGAAGAGCGACCTTCGGGTACTCGCGAATCGGACGCGAAGGCAGATGCGCCGGCTTCGGTTTGCTGATCGTGGTTGAAGCGCGGACCATCGGTTCGCCGACACAAGTCTCAGTTTAACGCCGGACTCAAGGGCGGAAAGAGCGAAGTCGCTCCGCGCTCACGCAACAGTGTCGAAGGCCGCAGAACACGCTCGCGCCGCGATTGGATGGATCGGTCTCCCAACAAGAGGGTGATGAACCAAATCAGCAGGGCGGTTAAGACGCCCGAAGATCAAGTGCGCAGCGGCCACCGCTACGGGTTCAACCGTGATTTACCTCGCTCACCTTGCACCCGGGATCGAGGCTTGACAGGCTGGGAGTGCGTGACTGTTGTCCTCACTTTTCCACAGAAGAATCGCTCCGTAAATCACTCGTCATGGCTCTCAAAATCCGTCTCACCAAGGTTGGCTCCGTGCACCAGCCGCTCTACCGCGTCGTGGTCGCCGAAGCTCGTTCGCGCCGTGACGGCGATGCCGTTGAAAACCTCGGTACCTACACGCCGAAGACCAAGGGCAACCCGATCAAGCTTAAGCTCGACCGCGTGGATTACTGGCTCAGCAAAGGCGCTTTGCCCACCAACACCATGCACGCGATGATCAAGAAGGCACGCCGCGCCGCAGCCGCCGAGGCTCCTGCTCCTTCGGCCTGATCGCGTTCTAC
>JBDSPT010000102.1:0-7990 GCA_039930205.1 Opitutus sp.
ATTTGAACCGCTCGGTCTCGTTGGCGAAGGCCGGTTCACCTTCGTCGCGGAAGAACTTGTACCACGTGAACCCGCCGGCAGCGACGCCGAGGACGACAAGGATTACGAGGCAGCGGAGGAGGTTGCGTTGGGTGCGTGGGCTCAGGCTCATGGACAGGTCTCCGAAGGATTGGCAGTGTCCGTTCCAGGAGGATACGGGTTGAGGCGGAATGAGGGCTCGCGCGTGAACGCGAATCCGTGAGCTGCAAGAAGATTTCCGAAAGCGACTAGAACGTCTTGAGAAATTCGATCAGGGCGGCTTTGTCCGCGGATGGAAGTTCGGTGCCGTAAGCTTTGCCCTCGTGGCCGTGATTGGCGTTGCCGGCGAGGGCCGTATCGAAGGGGAAGTACTTGCGGCCCTGTTCGGCGGGCACGTCGCCGAGGAATCCAACGTTCTTTGGATCGAAGACGTCATAGCCACGATAGAAAAACTTGGGCCGCTGCGCCGCGGGGTTCAGCAGGTCGCGCAAAGTCGGCACGGATCCATTGTGCAAATACGGCGCGCGCAACCAGAGGCCATCGAGTGGTTGGTTGGCGTAGCCAAAGGTCTTGCGGAAGTGGCGGAAACGGTCTTCCGGATACGCGGAGTAGAGGAGGTTCTGGTTCGCCGCGAGCTCGGCGGAATAGGAGTCGAGGCGGTGGGGATCGGTGGCGATGTCTGCGATCGGAGTGACTTGCCCAACTGACGCTCCGGCGAAGTTGCTGCCACTTTGACCATGGCAGTTCGCGCAGTACTGCCCGTAGATCGGCGCGCCTCGCTGAACGAGGGCCTGATCGATCGGGTAGGGGTAGGCGGGTGGCGTGGCGTCATGCAGCCAATCCTCCATTCGCTTCACTGACGGCCGATCGAGCGTGGGCGGAATCGCGCCGGTGCCGAAAGCGGCACTACGATTCCGTTCCTGCACTGAGTTGTTATTTCCGTCCCAGTGCAGCCACATGCCTTCACGTTTTCCCTGATTCCAGATCGAAGGCAGGTCGCAGTTCCCGACCCATTCACGTTCCGGAATCTTATCCATCGGGAAATTCAGCAGCACCTTGGGCGAGTTGAACGTGTCGACCCGGCCGGGTCCCGCGTCCGGTTCGCGATCCATGAATTTGAAGCGATCGCGGAGGAACAACATCCGGCGACGACCGATATCGACCGCGAGATAACGGAGGATCATGCGATTCATGAGGTCGTCCGTCGCCCCAATCCGCTTCATTTCAGCGGAGATCCGATCCGGCGTGAATTTCTCACTCGTCGCGCAGTTGAACAGGAAGCGCTCGAACGCCTGCAGATCGAGACCATTGGCGGGCATGCCGGTGATGAGCCGCGGCGGGCTGTCGGGTGTGTCGCGCACCGAGCCGACGTGGCAGACCGCGCAATTTAGAAACACGCGATCGATTCCCTGTACGTTCCGTTTCGATACGCCGACGGGCAGATCGGCATCCTTGGAGCGCGTCGCGTCGAAGACAAATCCGAGTGAGGCGTAGCCATTGCGCGGTTCGGGCAGAAATTCCGGAAACATCTCGGGCAGGACTTTCCACAACCAGTACGGCAAGCCGGCGTCCCTTTCACCGCCGGTCGAGCCATACTTGAAATGATCTTCGAGTGAGGTGTACGTGACCGGCTCGTCGCGTCGCAGTCGAATCGTGAGGTACAGACCGAGAACCACGAGTGCGACGGCTGCTGCGGCGAGAATACGGCGTCCGGTCTTGCGCGCCGGCAGGTATTGAAAACTCAAGGCGAACTTGAGGACCGGACGGTGGTTTTGTCCAACGTAGACCTGGCCCAAATAGAGTCCCGGTGCGACCAACCGAATCTCGTCGCGAACGAAGCGCGCGACGAGGGAGGTCTTCGAGTAGTCGATCACATTGCACTCCCGGCCATCGAACCAGCTGGCTCCCGGATACACAGCCGCCCGAATCGCCGTGAGACTGAACAGGCTGACGCGGTTGCGCAGACCGCCGATCGCGGGATCGAAGATCTTGCCTTGCCACAAAAACCATCGCGCAAACCACGCAAACACGCGTGCCCGGAACGAGCCGGGGGCAGCGATAGCCGTGCCGGTCGCTTCGCCGACAGGAATCTCGCCGGCAGGACTCTGTGCGAACAACGCGTCGAGTTCCTCCGACGGCATTCTGAGAAGCTGACGCGTTGTCAGGGCCATCGAAGGTCAGCGCCGGGTTACACGGGCAACTGGAGCGCGAAATCGACCAAACGCGTTTTGCCCCACCAGACTTTTCCGAGGTAGAGCTTGTGTGCGGGATCAACGAGCCGGATCTCGTCGCGAATCCTGCGCGCGAAAAGCGACGTCTTCGAATAGTCCAGAACGATGCATTCCTTTCCGTCGATCCAGCTCTGCGTATGGTAAACGCGGGCCACGATCAGCCGTGCGCCTGCGACCGTGATCTTGTTTACGAGCGTGGCGCCGGGTCCGTCGGGATTTTTGGTAAATACTTTTCCCTGCCACGCCAGGGCGTGGACAAACCGTGAGATCAAGCGGCTCCAGAATGTGCCAGGGCAGATGATCGCCTGGCCGATCGTGTCGCCTTCCGGAATGGGACCGGCGGGGCTCTGTCGGAACAGATCGTCGAGCTCGCGCTGCGAACGGCGTTTGAGATCGTCGAATGTCATGGCGGGAGCGGGTCAGAGCGTTTTGAGGTACTCGATCAGCGCGCGCTTGTCGTCGTCGGCGAGCTTGGTGCCAAACAGATGACCGCGATCTTCGATGAGATCAGGGCACTTGCTGGCAGCGAAGAGAGCGGGGGCGATTTCCTTTTTCATCAGCTCCCTGGCCGCCGCGGGGTCGAGATGCGCGGCTTTGATGCGAGCAAGAGTGCCTTTGATTTTCAGGCAGATTGCGACGAGCTGGTTTTTGTCCGTGTCAGGATCAAGGTTCGCGAGGAGATTGACGGGCGTGCCTTCCGGAACGGGACCGAGGCGGAAGTAGCCATCAGGATCCGCGTGCGGTTTAAGGAGCACGCGCAAGGCGGTCGGCATGGCGGCGACCTGGATCTGCAGGTTGCACTCGCGCGAGGTCCGCCAGATCGAGTCCTTGCCGAGGCGCTTTTCCGGCCAGAGGAGTTTTTCAGCGGCGTCGTTGAATGCCTCCATGCGGCCCGCGACGGACGGATCGCCGGTGAACTTGCCGAGAGCGTTGTTGTGCAGAAACGGAGCAGACGTCCAAAGGCTGATCAGCGAAGCCGTGCGATAGTAGCCGGGGCCGCCCGACGGGCTCGCAAAATTCTCCATCTTGTCGGTGTACGGATTGTAGACCTCGATGGGCTCTGCGGCGGGCAACTTCTTGTAAGTGTCAGAGGAGAAATTGTGCCAGATGTGACCTTCCTTGGCGTTGGTGCCGAACGCGCGGGCGGCGTTCGTCTTGATCTTCGAAACCGGGTAGCGACGTTCATCGGCGAAGAAGTTGCCGTCGCGAAAATCGTCTTTGAGGACGGCGTCAGTGAACCAGACGTCGGCTTCGGCGCCTTCCGGTGGCTGCTTGCTCGAGTGACAGGTCGCGCAGTTTTCCGCGAAGGCGATGGCGCCTTGTTTGAGGATGGCAGGATCGCTGGTCAGGTAGGCTTTTCCGCCCGGTGCATCAGCCAAACGGACGGGCTGAAGCCGCATGAAGAACTTCGCGATGTTGGAAAATTTCTCCTGGGTCGCGAGCCAGTAGGCTGAGTTCTTCTGCGCGGTGGAGACTTCGAATGGCTTCTGCGCAGTCAGACCGATCAAGGCGTTGTGCTGTTGCAACCAATGTTGCGAGAACATGCCGATGTTGACGTACACTCGTAGTGTTGCTCCGGGTACACCGACCGAATCGGCGCCATCCTTCAGCACCATCGGGACTTTGGCCTGATGCGTCCCGGCGTCGACATTGACCCGCGGCAGCTTGAGCGTTTCGGCGCTGGTGATCGTCTCGTCGTGACCGGCGGCGAGACGCTGACCGAGGAGGAAGATCGGATTGATCGCGCTTGGATTGTTCAGGTTGTCCGTGGCGATTCTCGACGTATCGGACGTGCCGGGGGGTTGAGCCTTGAGCATCTCCCAGAAGAGTCCGCCTTCCTTCACGTTGTGGGCGAACGTCAGGCCTTCGCGGATATACTGATTGCCGATGGCGGACGAGAGGTTCTCCAGGTTGGGATTCTCGGAATCGGCCGGAGGAGAAAGCGGATTGAACGCGATGTGACAGGCGCCGCACGAAACGCCGACGCGATAGGGGCGAATCAGGCTTGGGTCGGCGGCGTAATCGGCGTCACGGTAGTAGCGCGCCCCGTCCCATTTCTTTTTGGCCGTCTAGTTAAAGTCCGGATTCGGAAAAAGGCGGAAACCCATGATCCCGGTTGCGCGGCCATAAACTTTCGGATCTATCGCCGAAGACTCGGGCGTCACGGCTTCGTCGAGCCACATGCCGTATTCGTCCGGTTTGGACGCCGTTTTGTAGCCGGGCTGGTTAATGAGGCCCATCTCTCTGAAGCGGGTGGAGCGATTGCGGGAATCGATCGTCTTGAGCAGGTCCATCAGTCCGAAACTTTCGCGTGACATCCGATCCCAGAATTGTTCGTCACCACCGCACCAGAGATTCCAGGTGTTGCGGCCCTTGATTTCGTCTTCGGTCAGCGTAATTCCACCGTCGAATTCCTTGAAGACGTCGACCGCCAGCTCAGGGAAATCCCCCGGCTTTCTCCCGCCGCCGTCATCGAGCAGAGCGTTGCGCGTCCGGTCGCACCCGACTAAAATCAGAGTTGCAAGCAACGCAGTTGAACCGAGCGTCCCGACCATTAACCGATGCGTCATAGGTACTTGTTAAGCTGGAAGCTTCTCCGCGGGGTGGCGATCCGCAATCTGAGGCAAACGAAGTCTGTTTGCGCAAGTGCGGAAGGCGATGTTTTCCGCATACTCTATACCCTGATGCGACCATAGGAAGTCGGTCGAACAAGCTGGGGGATATTCTCATTACCGGGTCGGGATCGAACGGCGTTCTTGGCGCGATTCCCGTTCATTGCTGCTGGCCATTTCGGACTGGTGACCGCGTGGCGGTTGGATTCGGGCAAGTCGTGTCTCGTGGGGGCGCCGCTGTCCTTTCGTTTCTCTCCGCGTCAACAGGTTTGCCGAATCGGGCCTCCGAAGCTCAGGAGATCACAGGCGGGAGGACGATCACGTGCACGGTTTTTCGTACGGATGAATGACCGCTGGGCCCCGCTTTTTCCTGCGCTCTTCCCAATGCCGAAAGTCGTACGTGGTCTCTTGCCGACCGTTTCCGAATTGTACCTGCCTGGGCGAGTCAGAGACCACGCTCCTACCACTGACAAAGACATTCCTGACTTGCTGAGGTCCCCGTCATCTCCAGCGCCAATTGATCATTCAACCTGGTCGAACACTCCGGGAAAGGGTTGTGCTTGCTCCATGCTCGGTGGGATGGCTTGCTCGCAAACTCTGTTTTTCTCCAGCATGCACCGGACTCATCACTGCGCCCAACTCACTCTAGCGGATCTCGGTCAAACGGTCTCTCTTCTCGGATGGGTGGACTCGATTCGGAACCATGGCGGGATCATCTTCATCGACTTGCGCGATCGGAAGGGCATCACCCAGGTTAAGTTCGACCCGCATGTGAATTCGGAGCTCGGTGCCCAAGCGGCTCACCTTAAGCCCGAGTCAGTGGTGGGCGTATCGGGCGCCGTCGTTGCCCGGCCGGATGGCACCGTCAACAGCTCGCTGCCGACCGGCGCCATCGAGGTCAGCGGAACGTCGCTCACCGTCCATAACGTCTCCGACACACCACCGTTTCCCCTCGACGATGCGGGCGGTGACAAGGTGAACGAAGACCTGCGGCTGACGTATCGATACCTCGATCTGCGCCGCCCCAAGATGCGCAAGAATTTGCAGGTCCGGCATCGCGCGGCGAAATCCATTCGCGACTACTTTGATTCTCAGGAGTTCATCGAGGTGGAGACGCCGGCTCTGTTCAAGAGTACGCCTGAAGGAGCGCGCGAGTACCTCGTGCCTTCGCGCATCCATCCCGGCGAGTTCTATGCGCTCTCGCAATCGCCGCAGCAGTTTAAGCAGATCCTGATGGTGGCGGGGGTGGAGAAATATTTCCAAATCGCGCGGTGTTTCCGCGACGAAGATCTTCGCGCTGACCGGCAGATGGAGTTCACGCAGGTGGACGTCGAGGCATCATTTGTGACGCGCGAAGACATCTATGCGCTCTTCGAAGGCATGCTGAAGAAGCTGTGGAAGGATGTGCTCGGCGAAGACATCCCCACGCCGTTTCAGCGGATGCCATTTCACGAAGCGATGAACCGCTATGGGGTCGACAAGCCTGACGTGCGATTCGGTTTTGAGCTCGTGGATTTTTCCGAGACGTTCAAGTCCTCAGCCTTCAAGGTGTTTCAGTCGACGGTCGCTTCGGGTGGTGTGATCAAGGCGATCAATGCCAAAGGACTCGCGGACCTCACGCAGGGTGAGATCAAGAATCTCGAAGACATCGCGAAGTCACTCGGCGCAAAGGGACTCGCGTTCATCAAGGTCGAAGGTGGCGAATGGAAATCGCCGATCGTCAAATTTTTCTCCGACGCGGAAAAAGCGGCGCTGACCACGCAGCTCGGTATCGCCGACGGCGATATGGTGTTCTTCGCGGCGGCGCCGTGGGAGAAGGCGTGTGCAATCCTCGGACGTTTACGTCTCGACGCTGCTCAGCTCCTGGTGAAGCGCGGACGGTTGACGGTGCGCCATGACGACTGGCGATTCCTGTGGGTGATCGACTTTCCGTTGATGAGTCACGACGAAGCGGAGAACCGCTACGTGGCCACGCATCACCCGTTCACTGCACCGGTGCCGGAAGACGCGGCGTTTTTGGACAGCGATCCAAAGAAAGTGCGAGGTCAGCACTACGACGTGGTTTTGAACGGCATGGAGCTCGGTGGCGGATCCATCCGCATTCACCAACCGGCCCTGCAGAAGAAGGTTTTCGAGGACGTGTTGAAGATTCCGGCAGACGTCGTTGAGAGTCGGTTTGGTTACCTGCTCAAGGCGTTCACGTATGGCGCGCCGCCGCATGGTGGCATCGCCTTTGGCTTGGATCGCATGGTCGCTTTGCTTTGCGGCACGACGAGTATCCGTGACGTCATTGCGTTTCCGAAAACGCAGAAGGGACAGGATCTCATGGCGCAGAGCCCGACACCCGTCACGGCGCGGCAGTTGAAAGATCTTCATATCCAGACGGTGATGCCGCAGTGATTCGGCGCGGATGCGCCGGGCGCGGTTGCTATCGGTTAAGCCTGCCGCGGCCAGGGAAGCACTCAGCCAGAACGATGCAGGCGGACAGAAACCGCCTCGTGAGATTGGAACGCATGATGCTTTTGTAGGCAGTCCGCTGGCGGACGCTCCTGCGCTCGCGAGCGAGCCGCCTACATCGAACTTCAACTGCATGGCTTCGGCTCAGCCGGAACGATGCCGTGGAATTCCGGAAAACCTGTATCATCCGTCATGAGACGGATGACCGGCGCGACTCACCTCGCGTCCACCGTCCCACGACGGTGGCCACTTCAGATTGAATGGATCGGCCTGGGTTGCGGCCGCCGTTCCCGGGTCATCGCGAGGGGCTCCGACTTGTCGGTGAATTGGCAGTCCAGCGGGATTGCTTTCTTACTGGGCCTCTCATCCGGACTGACCGCGGCGACAACGTTACTTTGAAGGTTTAGAAGATCAGCCAGCCGACGATCGCGAGGATCGGCAGGAGAATGGGAACGCTATAACGAGTTATATAGTGGAAGAAGCTCGGCACGTGAACTCCGGCGGATTCGGCGATCGATTTGACCATGAAGTTCGGACCGTTGCCGATATACGTCATCGCGCCGAAAAAAACCGCGCCGAGACTCACGGCGATCACCAGCGCGGGTCGCTTTTGCAACACCACGGCGATCGTGGCTTCTTCGCTGCCAATCGCGTCGGCCTGGCCGAACTCGT
>JBDSPT010000103.1:0-4371 GCA_039930205.1 Opitutus sp.
GCCCCGACTATGCAGGAGGGGGAAGCGACTCTCAGATGTTCACTCCGCCACCGGGCATATCATCGTCATCGCAGACGCCGTAGCGAAGACGGGAGCGGGTCGATTGCTTCATCGCTTCGTTCCTCCAGGTAAAAGCATCGGCTGAATGTGAGGGGGACGAGTCGAGAGCATGACCGCGATCCATCGCCGCGCTGCTCAGTCGTCGAAGGAGGAATAGTAGACGTCGACGAAGGCCGTAAGGAAATTCTCCGCGTTGAAGGGAAGGCGCTGGGTGATCATGATGAGCGTGGTTTTTTCCTTCGGGTCGATCCAGCAGATGGTGCTGGCTGCGCCATCCCAACCCCACATGCCCTCGGAGCCGAGCATGGTGCTGCGACCGAGATCGGTAACCATCTGCACGCCGAGGCCGTAGCCGCGATCTTCGCGATCGAACGGGTGTGGGTAGGCCAGATTGCCGAGGTGGTTCTGACGCATCAGCTCGATGGTCGTGCGACTGAGGATACGAACGCCGTCGAGTTCTCCGCCGTTGAGCAGCATCTGGGCGAAGCGCGCGTAATCGCCCGAGGTCGAGAAGAGTCCACCGCCGCCGCTCTGCACGCCGGTGCCATCGGACTTCGGTGCCCGACTGCTGAGCGGGGGTACGGCGACGAGTTTGCCGGAAGCGTCCGTGTTATAGAGCAGCGACAGCCGGTCTTTTTTCTCGTCGGGGACCCAGAAGGCGGTGTCGCGCATGCCGAGCGGCTTGAAGATGTGCTCGTCGAGATAGTGGTCGAAGCGCTCGCCCGAGGCCTTTTCGACAATGGCGCCGAGGATGTCGAGATTGATGCCGTAGCGGAACCGCACCCCGGGCTCGTCGAGCACCGGCAGCGCGGCGAGGCGCTGGATGAAACCTTCGAGGTTGTCGGCTTCCCACACGTTCGCGCGACGGAAGAGCTCGATGGCGACGTCGTTGCCCGCGGAGTAGTCCGCGGGGTAGTAAAAGCCGGAGGTTTGGTTGAGGAGATTGAGGATCGTGATCTTACGCTTCGCGGGCGCGAGCTGCGGCGCGTCAGCTGTGCCGCCGACGAGAACCTGACGATCCTTCAACGCGGGCAGATATTTCTCGATCGGGTCACTGAGCTTGAGCTTGTCCTGTTCCAAGAGAGTGAGAACGGCGACGGCGGTGATGACCTTCGAGTTCGAATAAATCCGTGCGATCGTGTCCCGTTCCATCGGCTTCCCGCCGGCGACGTCGCGCGAACCATGCGCATGCCAGTCGACGATCTTTCCGTTGCGCGAAAAAAAGGCGACGTAGCCGGCGTACTTACCTTCGTCGACGTAACGGTCGAGCGCCTTATGAGCGATCTCCAGGCGCGCTGCGGAGATGCCTTCGTCAGCGGGTTTGGCGGTGGGGAGCGGCCACTTCGTGTCGGCAGCGCGGAGGGAAGCCGCCGTCGCGAGCGCGAGTGCCGCGAGGAAGTACGAGGATCGGGGTAGGTTCATGGATACGTAGGGATGAGTGATCGGGGATGCGCCGTGAGCCCGGGGTTAAGGCGCGACGATCCTGCGGACACCGGATCGAAGTTCGAAGTTCACGCTATTTTTTGACCGGCGAGTTGGTGTCGTTCACTGCTTCCTGCATCAACCCGGCCAGATCCTTGGGATTCTCCGGCATCGCCGTGTGGGTGCCGGGAAAGGGGCGCACCGTCCAGCCGCGGGCGACGGCATTCTTCCAGTTCTGGTCACGGCCGGCTCGTTCCGTGGGATCCTGACCCGCGGACTCTCAAAGCTGACCGTGGAATGGATCCGGCTCGGGATCCAAGTGCAGTTTGGCCGACCGGCGTGTCCACAAGACAACGCCGAGCACGAACGCCGGCACAGGACCCTTGAACAAGATCTGCGACTTTTTCCTTTGCGTATCGGCGAATCGACTACCGAGCGAATCGAGCGGCTGCTGAAGATCTACGACACCGAACGCAGTCACCGTTCACTCAATCGCCGTGTTCCGGCGCAAGTTTACCATCCGAGCCGCCGGCGCTATCAAACGAAGTCGCCCCGCCGCTCTGTGTTCCAAAAACAACACCCCTCCATCTATGAGCATTGCGAGACACGGCTACCCTTTCGTAAACGGTCAACTGGGGGGCACGATCTGAACTTCCCGATAGCGGCGAGGGAACACGACCCGGAAAATCGTCCCGGTATCAGCGGAGCTGGCCAACTCAAGACTGGCGTCCAGAAGTTCGCAGAGACGTTTCACGATCGAGAGCCCAATCCCTTCACCCGCCGGCTGGGAATGGCGCAGCGCCACGGCTGAGCCGCCCACCGGCAGCGGCAAGACGGTCCGGGCCTCGCCTAATTCGGCGGCAGCTGTTTCGTCGGATTCTCGTGCGCTTTCGGTCGCTTCTTTCATTCCCTCAACGATGGGGGCACTTGGTCCTGCCATCAGGCCCGGGCCGGTGTCCTTCACAATCACCCACCAATTTTCACTCTCCTCGCCCCAACTCACCGTCACGCCCCCCACCGCGGTGTACTTGAGCCCGTTCGCCAGGAGGTTCTGCACCAATCTACGCAGTTTTCCTGCATCGCCTTCGACGTGCAGGAGCGCGGGACCGTCGGTCTTAAGGAAAAGCTTTCGTTCAGCCGCGACCGGTTGGTTCGCCGTGCATAGTTCAGTGAGAGTCTTGGCTGCGTCGAAGCGCGAGATTTCTCGCTTTTCCTGTCCCGCCTCCAAACGCGCCAGGGCCATCAGATCACTCAGCATCGCACCCACTGACTCCACTCCTTGTTGGATCAGTTTTGCCAACTCTACGCGTTCGCTCGCCGCGATATTCGTTTCCCCCAGCACGTCTGCCGCAGTGCCCACGGACTGTACGTTCGTGCGAAGATCATGGACCGCCTGATGAATGAGTCCGACGCGGCGGCGCTCAATTTCAGCTGCCTTCGCCAGCGCCTGTTGCAGATCACGAACGCGACCCGCTGCCTCCGCCTGCTGCATCCGCGCAAATTGACCGGCGCTTTCGTTGACGCCTTCGCTGATCAAACCAATTAATTCGTGGTGCGCGGCGGCGAGGGTGTCGCGTTCGATTTCGGGATGTGCGGCGACAAACGCGTGGACTTCCTGAGAGAGGCACACGTGGAGATGGCCCCATTCGTGCATCAATTCTCCCAATCGATAGCCTTGCTGCCAGCGCTGCAGGCCCTGCTGCACGTCTTGGTGCGTCTTTGCAGCGTCCGCCGCAGCAGCGCGGGCACCACCAGGTCGCGCTCGCAACTTCCGTTCAAAGGCATCGAGCAACGGGGGGATGTGATCGTTAAACTGCGCGCGAGTCAGAAAACTCATCGTGGTCTGTGCCGGGTCCGCGTCGGCCGCTTCGCGCCACGCCTGCAAAATTGCCTCGCGCCGAGTCGCCAGATGCGCGCTCAGCGCAGTCAACTGTTCGAGAGTTTTATCAGTCACAATATTGGGTCACCCTGCGGCGGTAGCGCCGATCCAAACATTGGATCACAAATTCCTCGGATGCAGTAACTCATTTCGTGCTGGAGGGAGTCGACCGCTACAAAGTGCCGTTTCGCCAATCTAACCATCAAACTTCCGCTCTTCCGTTAAATCCGTTGTAACTTCGCCACGCTTATCTTTATTGGAGAAGCGCGCCGCCTCTATTTTTCCCCTCTTCCAACTCTGCAGTCTCGACCCTGCATATGGGTGAATGGTTAAGCAGACTGTCGTTCCTGTGGAATGGAGAAACGAGGGATGAAAAGAAAAACCGACAAAAAGCTGATCGCCCCCGGCGATTCACAGAAGGATACGGATTTCGTCGACCGCTCAGCGCAGCGCTCCGTGCCGGCAAAGTCATCGGAGAAACCGGCCGCGCATTTACAGAAAGCGTTTCCCATCGTCGGCATCGGCGCATCCGCTGGCGGGTTGGAGGCGTTCACGCAGTTGCTCAAACGTTTACCGGTGGACACGGGTATGGGCTTCGTCCTCGTGCAACATCTCGACCCCGTCCACGATAGCGCGCTGACCGAGATTCTCACGCGCGCGACGGCCATGCCGGTGCACGAGGTCACGAATAATCTCCGAGTCGAACCGAACCACGTTTATGTCATCCCACCGAACACGGGGATGGCGATCAGTGAAGGCGTCTTGAAATTGCAGCCGCGAGATCAGGAGGCACGCGGGGCGCAGCATTCGATCGATACCTTTTTCGAGTCGCTCGCGAGTGATCGTGCGGAACGGGCCATCGGCGTGGTGCTTTCCGGCACGGCATCGGATGGCACGCTCGGGCTGGAGGCGATCAAGGCCGAGGGCGGCATCACGTTTGCCCAGGATGAATCGGCGAAATTCGACTCGATGCCACGGAGCGCGATCGCCGCGGGTTGCGTGGATTTCGT
>JBDSPT010000104.1:0-4524 GCA_039930205.1 Opitutus sp.
GTGCGCTGGCAGGTGGTCGCGTCTTCCGCGACGTTCCTGCTCTTCTTCGGAAAGTCGGTACTCGACTCGATCAAGCATCGGCGTCGCGCGATCGCTGGCGAGTCACGTCGGGTGACGGAGGAAAAGAACGGTCCCGAGGCGCGTCACACGTGCCGGGTTTGTGGCAAAACTGATCTTACGAATCCTGAGATGGATTTCCGTTACTGCTCGAAGTGTATGGGGGACGAGTGCTACTGCCCGGAGCACATTGGCAATCACGAACACGTCGTCGACGCCGGTGAGCAAGCGCGAGCCTGATCCGTTCGCGAAGGCGGATTCGCTGGTCACGTTCGGCGAGTGGCTCGCGTGGGCCGAGCGCCTGTACGCGCGGCGGAAACTCGCCGTGGGGCAGGTCGCGACCAACGCGCACGACGAGGCGCTGTATCTTCTCCTGCGAACCTTGGAGTTGCCGCTCGACAGCGATGCGAAGGTGCTCGGCCGACCGCTCAAAGCCAAAGAGCGTGCGAAGGTGGAGAAGGTCTTTCGGCGACGGGTGCTCGATCGCGTGCCTGCGGCCTATCTCACCCGCGAAGCGTGGCTTGGGGAGCATCGATTCTACGTCGACGAACGGGTGATCATTCCGCGCAGCTTCTTTCTCGAGATCATTCCGGAACAGCTTAACCCCTGGCTGCCGGATCACGGGAAGAAAGTGCGACGCGTGGCGGATGTTTGCACGGGCTCCGGATGTCTGGCGATTCTGTTGGCCCATCAATTTCCGAGGGCGCGCATTGATGCGCTGGACCTTTCGCGCGACGCGCTCGACGTGGCAAAGATCAATGTGGCCGGGCATCGACTGGCCAGGCGGGTGCGGCTGATTGAGAGCGATGTGTTCGATGCCGTGTCGGCGGCGAAGTACGACGTGATCCTGAGCAATCCGCCGTACGAGCCGAGCAAACGGGTGGACGCGCAGGACCCGGAGTTTGCGGCGGAACCACGGATGGCTCATGACGGCGGAGCCGACGGCATGGGCATCGTCCGCAAGCTGCTCGATCAGGCGTGCTCGCGACTTACGCCAGCGGGGATCGTTGTGATCGAAGTCGGCGGATTACGACCACAGATGGATCGTGAGTTTGTCCGGCTCGAACCTCACTGGCTTCACACCGAAGACGGTAGTGACTGCGTGTGCCTCTTTCAGGCGAGTCGGCTCACCGGAAAGACGCGGCGCGGAAAAACGTAATGGTTTGCTTGTTACGCCCGAGGGAATCAGGGCTGCGCGTCCGGCCGCCGCGTGGGCAAACCAGCCGCGGTCCAATCCTTGAAGGCGCCCGCGTTCGCGACTTTCCGGCCCTCGGCGCTGAGTTTCTCCGCAACCTTGCCAGACCGATTTCCTGAGCGGCAGTAGAGGATGATTTCCTTGCCGGCATTTTTCTCGAGGAACGGCTTCCACAGCTTCCGCTCTCCGTTGAGGTCGCTCATCGGCAGAAGTACGGCGGGTGCAGCCACACCGTTTTCCGCCCATTCAGCAGGCTCCCGAACATCCACCAAAATAGCCTGGCCGGCCGCTGCACGGGCAGCCGCATCAGCCGGTGAGACTTTCGGGATTTCTGCAGCGCTGGCAGAGGCGGCGAGCGTCAGGCACGCGAGGAAGGCGGACAATCGTTTCATGGGGAAACTTTACTCTCCCCGGGCGAGATCGTAAAGGGCGTAGCCCGCAAAAAGATTCGGCAGCAGTCGTAGTGGAGTCCGCCAGTTGCCGCTCAAATGCACGCGCCGGATGATGCGGATGTTTTTCGCCGCGCAGAAATCTTGGAAGTCGGCGATCGTGAGCGGATTCGTCGGACGGCTCTCGTGCCACTCGGTGGTATAGACCTCGTTCCGCACCTTGCGTCCACCGAACAAACCACCGAACCGGTTCTTCCAAAACCCGTGATTCACGAAACCAACGGTCACCGATTTTCCGGTGCGCAACGCTTCCAGGATGACGGCGCTCGGATCATCCAGTTCCTGAACCGTGCGCGAGCAAATCACGCGATCGAAGTGACGGTCGGCGAACTGGCGCATGAACGACATCATGTCGCCCTGATATGCGGAAAGGCCGCGCGCGACGCACGCGGTGATGCGGTGAAAATTCAAATCCACGCCGACCGCGGACACCTGCTTATTCTGAACCAGGTAGTCGAGCAGCGCCCCGCGCCCGCACCCGAGATCGAGGACGCGAGAGCCAGGTTCGACCCACTCCCCGATGATCTGCATGTCGACCGTCCGCTTTTCGATCACCTTGCTCGACGCGGCGCCGGTCATGGACGGCAGGGTGCCGTTTCGCGCTTTGGGTTGGGAGAGAAGGCTCATAAGCGCAGTCGTTAGATCGAGAAATCGAATACACGCGCGGCTTTCGTTTCGAGGAATCCGCGGATCAAGGTGTAGAGCTCTTCGGATTCGAGCAGGAACGAATCGTGACCGAGGTCGGTCGACAGTTCGGCATAGCTGGCGCGTTTGCCGGCACGTAAGAGCGCGAGCGCAATCGCGCGATTCTGCTCCGGAGGAAAAAGCCAGTCGCTGGTGAAACCCACCACAAGGGTCTCGGCCTGCACGGGAGCGAATGCGGCTTCGAGCGATCCGTACGCGTGCGGCAGATCGAAGTGATCCAGCGCCCTCGTGATGTAGAGATACGTATTCGCGTCGAAGCGGTTGATGAAGGTTTGCCCCTGGTGTCGCAGGTAGCCCTCGACTTCGAACTGCACGTCGAAGTTGTAGCTGTCGCCGGCTCCGCTGCTTTTGCGGCGGCGCCCAAATTTTCGATCCATGCTCGCGTCCGAAACGTACGTGATGTGCGCCATCATTCGCGCGATCGCGAGTCCGACGCGGGGACCGCCGCCTTTCTCATAATCGCCGCGATTCCAATCCGGATCCTGCATGATCGCCTGACGTCCGACTTCGTTGAAGGCGATGGCTTGCGCGCCTTCGCGAGCCGTGGTCGCCATGGCGAGGACGCGACGCGTGTAGGCCGGATACTCGATACTGAACAGCAGTGCCTGCATCCCACCCATCGAGCCTCCGATGACGGCGTGCAGCTCATCCACTCCGAGATGATTAAGCAAAAGCTTTTGCGCGCGCACCATATCGAGAATGGTGACGAACGGAAATCCGAGACCGAAAGGACGATTCGTCGCGGGATGAGTTGAAGAAGGTCCCGTCGATCCCTGGCAACCGCCGAGCACGTTCGCGCAGACGACGAAGAATCGGTTCGTGTCGACCGCCTTGCCGGGACCGATGAGATTGTTCCACCAGCCGGGCTTCCGGTCGTCGGTCGAGTGCAGACCGGCGCAGTGATGATCGCCACTGAGCGCGTGACAAATCAGGATCGCGTTGTCTCGCGTCGTATTCAGCACGCCGTAGGTTTCGTAGCGCAGCCTGAATCCCGGAAGGGTTTGTCCGCTTTTGAACGTGAAGGTCCGCGAGTAGATAAAGTCATGAGGCATGACGATGCCTATTTCACCGGGTGAGTGGTGATTGTAGGCAATGACTTCGGTTGCGTCGTCCATCAGGAAGTTCGGCAACCGTCGTCCACGGTCGGCTGAGAGACAAGTGCGGCCTTTGTCATCCAAGGTTTCTGCGGGACGCAGAATCCGATCCAAGGTGGCGCGACGACCGTCCTCAACGCCGGTGCCCGGCGCTCACGCGATGAACGCCCACTTACCTGTTCTCCGGCGTTTACCCGCCCAATCCGTCAGCCAGCTCTTCGTTCGAGAAGACGTATTGCACGTCATCCAGTTCGTCCAGCGCGTCGTGCAACTCGACCAATGACTGCGCAATTTTCGCGTCCGTAACCGGCACGGTCGTGACAGGGATGTAACTAATCTCCGCGTTTTCTGGCTTGAGGCCCTTTTGCTCCAGCGCGTGGGCCACCTTGTCGAACGCATGCACGTTGCAGCGCACCTCGAAGCCGTGAACGCTCGTAATCACGTCATCCGCTCCCGCCTCCAGCGCGAGTTCGAGCAGCGCCTCCTCGGAGGCCTGTTCTTTGGGTATCAGAAATTGTCCTGCGTGTAGGAACTGAAATGATACGGCGCCGGTGCTGGCCAGGTTCCCGCCGCGGTGAGCGAACGCGGAACGGACGTCCTTCGCGGCGCGCTGCTTGTTGTCCGTCGTCACTCTCACGATGAACGCCACGCCGCCGGGTCCGTAGCCTTCGTAGTTGAGCTCCTCGAAGATCACGCCCGGCAATTCGCCGGTGCCTTTCTTGATCGCGCGGTGGACGTTCTCGACCGGCATGTTGGCGTCGCGCGCTTTTAGCAGCAGAGTTCGCAGGCGCGCATTGCCGTCGCGATCACCGCCACCGGACCTGGCCGCGAGGGTGATGTCGCGTGATAGTCGCGAAAACACTTTGCTTCGCCGCGAATCCGTGACGGCTTTGAGCCGCTTAACCTTGGACCACTTGTTATGACCAGCCATGGCGAGAAGCGAAACGCAGGATGGACGGGAGCCTTCTGAAAAATCGGAGCGCCGCAGGGATTGCGCGCTCCGATGTTACCGTGACGGGGCGCG
>JBDSPT010000105.1:0-4583 GCA_039930205.1 Opitutus sp.
GGAGATTCGATCTGCAGGATGACCACGCGCTCTGTGTTGGAATGCTGGATATAATCACCGAGCGGGATGAGGCAGAACTGACCGTCGGTATTGCCACCATCAAGTGCACGTTTGCCCACGGGATGAAAGCGGACCCATTCCACGATCTGACGAGCTTCTTGCTCGGTCGCGACGTGAGGAACGATGATGCCGGTCGCGTCCGCCTCGAACGGACGAATGTAATCGCTGTAGCTGCCACGACCGACTCGCACGAGCGTGTCGATGTTGTGAACGCGGGCGGCGCGGATTTGATTTTCCAAACCAACCCAATCGTTCGGCACGTGCTCGGTGCAGAGCCAGACAGCGTCGACCCCGGATAGACCCGCGATCTCGATGACGCGTGGGTCTGAGAGGTTGATCTTGAGGACGGTCGGCAGTTGCCCGTCCTGTAGAAGTTTCAACACACGGCTGGAGCGAAGTTTCATAGAGGTAGAGTGAGAACGCGGCTGCGCGCTAAATTTCTGAAAGGAAAACTTCCCGCGCGCCTTGTTCTCGGCTGCGAATGCCGGCGATCACGAGCTGCATCAACTCGACGGTCTCGGAGAAGGGGAACGGATGTTGCCCCGTCCGCAGGTATTCGATGAACGCGGCAAGTTGAGCCTTGAAGGCGAAGAACGAATCTCCCGAAGCCAGCTGAACTTTGCCGGCGGTACCGCAGAGCTGCAGACACCCGAAGCTACCGTACATGTCGGACGACGCTACGACGATGACGTCGGCGCCACACTTGTGTTTCAGGTGAACGATATTCCGCTCAAAGCTGCCGGTGTTGCGCGCCGAGATGAACCCCGGTCCAAGAATCGGATACACGGCTTCCAGCGCGTGAATGCCGTAAGCTTCCCAGCTCTTCGGCGTGGTGATGCTGACGAAGCGAAGTTCGCCGAGCTCACGGGTCGAGTGGCGGTACGGCATGAACTCCTTCGTGTAACGCATGCTGCTCGACGACATCAAAGGCCGACCCTCCTCCACCCAGTCGCGGAAAATGTTAAGATCCGGCACATTGTCAGTCAGGGGTTTGTCGATGAATAACGGGACCCCCGCCTCGATAAACGGCCGCGCCCGGCCGACGTGTTCACGACCGATGTCGGTGGCAATAATCACGGCGTCCACTTCGCCGATGACGTCAGCTGGATTGTCGACGATGTGCGGGATCAACGAGCACTTCGCGACATGCTCGGCCGTGAAGCCGCCTTCACCGACACAGCAGATGTGAGTCACCTTCGCGCCAGGAATCGGGATCGTGGCCGCCGGTTCTTTGTTCAGGTACTGAGGAATCCCAGGAAAGGGACATTCGGCGGTCATCGTTTCGCGATTGTACCCGTTGAACATGGCGCTCCAGGAGTACGGGTGGCCGTTGCCCGGCGTGCAGCCGAGCATCGCAAGTCGAATGTTGTTGGGATCTTTGACGAGACTCATGAGCGGACAGCGATCGGCGCGGGAGTGGAGACGGCGTGAACGGAAATTATTCGACGTTAATGGTCAGCTTGCCGGTGCGGTACTCGTTTTCCCAAACCTTGATGACCTCGTCGGTGTACTGCTGCAGAGGCCGCTTTTCCCCGACGTGCTTCAGTAGTTCGGGTAGCCAACGTTTGCCGAAGCGCACGTGCTGCGTCTCGTCCGCGATATCGTAGCGGACGAACTGCTCGCTCAGAACGTCACCAGATTTCTGATGCGCTTCAACGCGACGGTGACGGTACGGGAACGCGTGAACCTCGTTGCCCATTGTGAGCATGCAGTACTGCATGACGGGCGGGAATTGGCTCCGCCATTTGAAGATGTGCAGGTACTGCGGTGACGTGAATGGGTCCATGCCGTGTCCGCGCATCCACTCGTAACCCATCAAGCAATGGCGGACCTCGTCGTACAGATGCCGAGCGGTGTCGAATTGGAATTCCCACGGCATGTCTTTCACCTGAAACATAACGAGCGCGACTGTTTCGGCCGCGAGCATCTCGGTGGAGTAACGCTCAAACTCCTCGACGGTGTGCTCCTGGTAATCGTCTTCGCCCGGCATCGCTTCGAGATCCGCGGCGCGATTGGTGAAACGCGCGTCGCGTTCTGCTTCCTTCGGGGCTTTGAATTCGATTCGGGAAGCCGGCACTTTCGGAACGGCGCTTGAGCGCGGTTCCTGTCCCCCGATGCCACCACAGTTTGCGAGAAGTGCGCGGATGTATTTTTCGAACGCACGAGCAGCCGGCGTGATTTTGCCCGTGCGTTCCGCTTCGGCGAGGAGGGGTTCTATGCGCTCGATCTGCGCGCGGACGTCGAGCAACGCGTGTTTGATGACGTGCACGCTAGGCTGGTCGCTGTTCGGAAAGGTGGCAATCTCGTGCGCCTCGAGGGCGCGGATGAGGCTCGGCGTGATCACGCGAAAGAGCGAGATCGCCAAGGCAAATTCGTCCGGCGCGTGCAGCACTTCGCGCATCAATGTGACTAGGGCCTCATCGGTGGGCTTCTGAAACGCGGGCGACTGAATCTCGCGGAGCCGCAGATACAGCGCGTTAACATGCTGGGCGTTTTCCCAGATGGTACGACCGAGCTCGCATTTGAGCTCGAAGGTGGCGGCACGCGGCAACCAGCCCGCAAGGATCCGCATCGTTTCCTGCTCAACGAAGCGGTAGCGGTTCAAGAGCCGGCGATTCGCATCGATATCAATCGCGGCGGCCGGCTTCGCTTTAGCTGCGGGACTTGAGCGGCGTCCTGCAGACGTTGATACGGGCGATCGAGGTGGTCGGGCAGTCGACGAGGGACGAGCTTTCATGGCGTGGAAGAAGTGATTAAAGCGGATGCAGAGGGAATGAGCGCGTTAATCGCGAACGTCTGCGCAACGGACCCGGGTGCCGGAGTCCGCGGCAGCGAGAGCGGCGAGGTTGAAGCGTAAGGTGGCGAGCGCAGCTTCAAGCGAACAGAGGCCGGCGTCCTTGCCCTCGAGTTGATCAATGAAGCGGTTGGCCTGATCGATGAAAGGGGTGTCGCGCTCGCCGGCCGGAATCTCGGTCCAAGTCCAGTCCTGGTCGCCCAACCGGAGGACGCCCCAGCGCCGCTGGTGGAATTCGATCTTCAGGCTGCCTCTGGCGGTATTGAACTGGAGGGTACTTTCGTTCGGCGCCTGAAATTGGTTCAACGTGTAGTTGACGAGGATGTCGCCGTGACGGGCGCTGACATGAACCGTGTCCTCAACCGTGACCTCCGGCAGCACCTGGTGGGCGCAGTCGCAAATCAGACTGTCGGTTGGACCAACCACGCTCTCGACCCAGTTGGCGGTGTGAGTGAGCGCGTCCTGAATGGCGCCGCCGCCCATCTTGCGATCGCGATAGTACGTCTTCGAATAGTGAACGGCGTGAGCGGGCCGCCCTCCAGGGAAGTACTGTCCGCTGGTGAGCGTCACCTGACGGATCGGACCCAAATCACCGTTGCGGAGAAAGTCGCGGGCTTGCTGAAGAATCGGGTATACATGCAGGACGTACGCCACCGCCGCGTGGCGGTTTGCTGCGTCGCGCGTTGCGATCAATTCGTCGATTCCGGCCAGCGATTGGGAAAGGGGCTTCTCAATGAGGACATGCAGACCACTCTTGAGGAGCTGGATGGCCATGGGCACGTGGAGATGCGCGGGTGTACAGATGACGGCTGCGTCGAATTCCTGCGAGGCGAGCGCTACCTTCCAATCCGTTACGGTGGGAACGTTGTAGTTGCACGCCAACGTCGCCAGGAGTTTCGGGTCCGTATCACACGCCGTGACCTGCGCCCGACCTGTCCGCTGAAAGCAGCGTAAATGGCGCTCGCCAATACTCCCGCAACCAATGATTAAAATAGAAAGCATGAGGGCAAAAGAAAGTCGCTCCCACCAACCCCGAGTTTCGGAACCGGATAAGTCCGCTCACTCGACTTCATCGGCCAGAAGCGATTTATTCACTGTTGTCTTTTCTGTATACATTAGTATGTCCGAATTGCCATGAAGAGTGTCAATACCGATGTTGCATATAACCACATCCGAAAGCGGATTGTGAGCGGGGAATATCCGCCCGGGCATCCGTTGATGACGGAGCTGCTGGCGAATGAGATTAAAGTAAGTCGCACGCCCGTTCGGGACGCGCTGCGCAAGCTGGAAACCGACGGGTTGGTCACGATCCAGGCGCATTTGGGCGCCAGCGTTAAGAAGATGCTTTTGAAGGAGTTTCGGGAGATGTGTGATCTTCGTCTCGCGTTGGAAAGTCACGCGGCGGGACTGGCGGCGATGAATCGGACGGAGGCGGATTTGAGCGAGATCGAGTTCGCTTTGGAAGGCATGCGGCGGTTGACGGTGCAGATCAGCGGCGTCGACGATGAACATCCTTTGATCAGCGATCTCGTGAAGGAAGACGTGCGTTTCCATATCGCGGTCATGACTGCGGCGAAGAACGATCTGATGAAAAAGGAGATTCTCCGGCTTCATCTGTTGAACCGCGTGGTATCGGGGTCGGCGGCGAACGAGAAGTTCGCCGTGAAAAAGTCGGAAGCGGATGATCGCCGACGGGCGGTGTTGGAAAAGCACGCAGACATCTACGCGG
>JBDSPT010000106.1:0-3429 GCA_039930205.1 Opitutus sp.
AGCCAGAAGTTTGTTCTCACCGTCGCTGCCGACAACACGGTTGCTTACCGCACGGTTAAGCTCGGGCCCGTACTCGAGGGGAAGCGCATCGTCCGTGACGGGCTCAAAGCGGGTGACCGCGTGATCGTGAACGGCCTCCAGCGCGTTCGTCCTGGCATGACGGTTACGGCGGAAGCCGTTGCCACCACCACCGGCCACAACACCAGCAACGTCGCGCTGAAGTAGGTTTCGTTTACCTCCGCCGTTTTCCAACCCGGGCACTGCCCGCTCCAGCCACTGCTTTGCTCATTTTGCACCGCCTCCCGTCATGAACTTCTCCGATTTCTTCATCAAGCGCCCGAGCTTCGCCGGCGTTCTTTCCATCATCATCTTTCTCGTGGGCGCGATCGCGCTCTTCCGTCTGCCGATCAGCGAATATCCGGAGGTTGTGCCACCGACGGTCATCGTGCGCGCAGTTTATCCCGGAGCGAATCCAAAGACGATTTCGGAGACCGTCGCGGCGCCAATCGAACAGGCGATCAACGGCGTGGAGAACTCGCTCTACATGTTCTCCCAGGCAACCAGCGACGGCGTGATGACGCTGACGATCACCTTCAAGCTCGGAACCAATCTCGATACCGCGCAGGTCCAGGTGCAGAATCGCGTCGCCCAGGCCGAAACGAAATTGCCCGAGGAGGTTCGCCGTATCGGTGTGACCACCACGAAGGCATCACCCGATCTGTTGATGGTGGTTCACTTGTTTTCGCCGGGCGGGCGGTACGACGACATCTATGTCCGCAATTACGCGAGCCTTCAGGTGAAGGACGTGCTGGCCCGCCTGGAAGGCGTCGGCCAGGTCCGCGTCTTCGGTTCTGGTGACTACGCGATGCGCATCTGGCTCGATCCGAACAAGGTCGCGTCGCGGGGTCTGACGGCGTCCGAGGTCGTGGCCGCGATTCGGGAGCAGAATGTGCAGGTCGCGGCGGGAGCCGTGGGTCAGCAGCCTAACTCCCGCCCAGCTGAAACGGAACTTCTGATCAACACCAAGGGCCGGCTCACCTCGGAAGAGGAGTTTGGCGAGATCATCGTCAAGACCGGCGCGCGTGGCGAACGCGTTCATCTGCGCGATGTCGCCCGGATCGAGCTCGGTGCATCGGATTACGCATTACGGTCGCTCTTGAATAACAAGCCCGCCGTCGCGCTGCCCATCGCGCAGCTCCCCGGCTCGAACGCCATTGCGACGTCTGACGCGGTGCGCGCGACGATGAAGGAGTTGAAAAAGAATTTCCCGGATGGGCTCGACTACAACATCGTGTACGACCCGACGATCTTCGTGCGGGACTCGATCAAGGCTGTGGTGCACACATTGCTCGAGGCCATCGTGCTGGTGGTGTTGGTCGTGATCCTGTTTCTTCAAACCTGGCGCGCCTCGATTATTCCGCTGGCCGCCGTGCCGGTGTCGTTGATTGGAACGTTCGCCGCCATGAGTGCACTCGGCTTCTCGATCAATGCGCTCTCGCTCTTCGGTCTCGTGCTGGCAATCGGTATCGTCGTCGACGACGCCATCGTCGTCGTGGAGAATGTGGAGCGTAATATCTCGCTCGGATTTTCGCCCAGGGAGGCGACGAAGCGCGCGATGCGCGAAGTGACTGGTCCGATCGTGGCAACCGCGCTCGTGCTCTCCGCCGTGTTTATTCCGACCGCGTTTATCAGCGGCCTCACCGGCCAGTTCTACAAGCAGTTCGCGATCACGATCGCCATCTCGACGTTCATCTCGGCGTTCAACTCGCTCACGCTGTCGCCCGCACTTTCCGCTTTGCTGCTTCGCGATCACAAGGCGCCGAAGGATGCGCTCACTCGCGGCATGGACTTCGCCTTCGGTTGGTTCTTCCGCCCGTTCAACCGGTTCTTCGAATGGGCCTCGCAGAAGTATTCCAACGGGGTCGCGCGTTTGCTCCGGCTCGCCGTGATCGCGCTGATCATCTATGTTGGCCTGCTTGGCACGACGGCCCTGCTCTTCAAGAAAGTTCCAGCCGGCTTCGTTCCGACGCAGGACAAGCAGTACCTGGTAGCGTTCACGCAATTGCCGGCGGCCGCTTCGCTTGAGCGCACCGACAACGTGGTGCGTCGCATGTCCAAGATCGCGCTGAAGCACCCCGGCGTTGCCAACGCGATCGAGTTTCCGGGTTTGTCCATCAACGGATTCACCAACTCGCCCAACAGCGGGATTCTCTTCGTCGCCTTGAAGGGCTTTGACGAACGGAAGACCAAGGAACTCTCCGGACCCGCGATTGCGCAACAGCTGCAAGCGCAGTTTGCCGAGATTCAGGACGCGTTCATCGCGATCTTCCCCCCGCCACCGGTGCAGGGGCTCGGCACCATTGGTGGATTCAAGCTTTACGTGGAGGATCGCAGCGACAACGGACTCGATGCGCTCTTCGGCGCGACTCAGGGCTTGATGGCAAAGGCGAATGAGACGCCCGGTCTCGCTGGAATCTTTTCCAGTTTCACCGTCAACACACCGCAACTCGACGCTCAGGTGGATCGCGCTCGCGCCAAGTCCCTGAAGGTGCCGCTCGAAAATATTTTCGAGACGATGCAGATCAATCTGGGTTCGCTTTACATCAATGACTTCAACCGCTTCGGCCGGACTTATCAGGTCGTTGCGCAAGCCGATGCCGAGTTCCGTGCCAATGCCGATGACATTCTCCGGCTGAAGACGCGCAATTTGGCAGGCGATCTCGTTCCGCTCGGGTCGTTCGTTAAAGTCGCCGAGACCTACGGACCGGATCGCGTGATGCGCTACAACGGTTATCCCGCCGCCGAGATCAACGGTGCCGCCGCGCCTGGCTTTAGCTCGGGCCAAGCCGAGGCGTTGATGGAAAAACTCGCCGCCGAGAATTTGCCCAAGGGCATGGTGCTCGATTGGACCGAGCTCACGTACCAGAAGATCATCGCGGGCAATACCGGCGTCCTGATCTTCCCCCTGAGCATCCTCCTCGTGTTCCTGGTGCTCGCCGCGCAGTACGAAAGTTTCCGGCTGCCCTTCGCGGTGCTGCTCATCGTGCCGATGGCGCTGCTGTCGGCGATGGTTGGCATCTGGCTGACCAAGGGGGACAACAACATCTTCACCCAGATCGGTCTGATCGTGCTCATCGGCCTCGCGGCCAAGAACGCGATCTTGATCGTCGAGTTTGCCGTCAAGCTGCGCGAAGAAGGGAAGGGGATCGTCGAGGCTGCGCTGGAAGCGTCCCGTCTGCGGCTGCGTCCGATTCTCATGACGTCGATTGCCTTCATCGCTGGCGTGTTCCCGCTCGTTACTTCGACGGGAGCTGGCGCCGAAATGCGTCATGCCATGGGTGTCGCGGTGTTCTCGGGCATGATCGGTCTGACGATCTTCGGCATCTTCCTGACGCCGGTCTTCTACGTCGTCCTGGAAAAGCTCGGCGT
>JBDSPT010000107.1:0-4546 GCA_039930205.1 Opitutus sp.
GCGGAGTTTCGTGGTGCCGAAGGTTTCGCCGAAGCAACAGAAGCAAGCTGTGGAAAAACTCGACGCCCTGACGGAAGAAACCCAACGCCTCGCCCGCCTTTACGAGCGGAAGCACTCCGCGCTGGACGCGTTGAAGAAGTCGCTGCTGCACCAAGCCTTCACCGGAGCACTTTGATGAAGGAGAAAGACCCCACGGAGCGGCAGGGCCAGTTCCTTGCCTACATTTACCAATATGGCCTGGTCAACGGCTGCGCTCCGGCGGAAGCGGACATGCAGCGGTTTTTCAAGATCTCGGCGCCGAGCGTACATTCGATGGTGCTCACCTTGGAACGGCGGGGCTTCATCCGGCGAGTGCCTGGGCAGGCGCGTAGTCTCACGCTGACCGTGGTCCCTGAATCGTGGCCTCAGTTGCAGCGGGTCCACACCAATCCACTCCCTCGATGAGATCCAACATTCAGAACCCCGGCTGGAGCGCGCGAAGGTCGAAGAAGTGAAACAAGTGAATAAGTGACACCGGCGTTTAACGCTCGTTGTTGTCTCCCGCTCGACTTTCTCGGCGCCGATCAGGATCGCCCAACAACGGCCGCATGATTTTTACCCGCAGAAGATATCCGGCATGGTTGGGATGCACGCGGTCCTCCACCCAGAGGTCCTCGCGTGGCTGGCCGTCGGGCGTGAGCATCGCGTCCCAGAGATCGATGAAATGGAGATTTTTCTGAGTCGCGATGAAGGATTGAACGACCTGATTCACTTCTCGTCGCTGGAGCGCTTCCGCCCAACGCCCCGGTCCGGGCGTGATGCTTGAAAACGCAATCGGCACGTTCGGATCAAGCACCCGCACGCGCTCCACGAAGGTTTGGAACTGCGCGCGAATCTGCTCGGCGGTGCGACCGTTGTGCACATCGTTGCCGCCGACGTGCAGCACGATCATGCGCGGATGATACGGCTTCACGAGACGATCGAAAAAATAAAGCACGTCGCCCAGCTGAAACGAATCGATCCCGCGGTTGATGATGGTGTAACCCGGCAGATCCTCGGAGAGCGTTTTCCAGCGATAGAATTGAGAATCGCCCACCAACAAAATCGCTCCGCGCGGCGCGGTCTCCTTCCGGTCCAGCTCTTCATAGATCTGCACATTTTTCTCGAAGCGATGAACCGGGAGAGTCGCTTCCACCGCAGAAATCACAGCCACGGCCGGCGGGAAAAACATCAGCGCGGCGGAGCACAGAAACGCGAAGGGTCGAGGGGAGGGTAATTTCATGGGGGTAAAAAAGCGGCTCATGGCCAAACCTGCGCGGGCCAGGGATAACTTCCCGGTTTGATGATCATCGCCGGACCAGGGGCGTGAGCCGGGACAAATTCCACGAGCGCCCGATCGACCCCGGCGCTTGCCCGCAGGCGGCTCCAATCCATCTTTCGCCCCACCGCGCTGGCCGTTGCTCCGCCCTCGAGCAAAACCAGATCCACGGAAATTTCCCCGAGCACGCATTGCACGGAGGCAGCCAACTCGCTCGTCAAAGACTCGGACGTCCGCCCCTGAGTGGTGGTAGCGTCGCCAATGCCGATCAACGCCCGCCCCGTCGAACGTAACGCTGCCACCACCGCCCGAAAATCATGGGGCCAGGCGAACACGGGTTTTCCGTCGCGCTCTGCGTTTCGTCGGCGATCCGGCCAGGCAAAGGCGCTGCCGCAAACGAGCAGCTTGCTTCGGCCTGGGTTGGGCGTTGCGCCGGGTTTCTCGCCTTCACGTCCCGTCCGTGGGTGACGCACGCGAAGCAACGCCTCGAAAAAATCCGCAGCGCCCACCGGCAGCGTATTCGCCCCCATTGCTTGAGCGAGACGTACGACGTCATCCGCCGTCGCCACATCGGGCACTTTCCAGCCTTCGATTTGGGCACCCAATAAATCCAATACCAGCGAGCTCCGACGCGGGTCCTGCGGATCACGCGCGAACTCGGTTTCATGCAACGGCCGACCCTCCACGAAATAGGTTCCGTCGCGGATGATTCGTCCGCGCGATGGATTGGCCGGGACGACCAGGACTTCCCGCGCTCTCGTTGCCCGCGCCACTTCCCGCGCTTCCGCTGTGACGGACCCGCGTAAAACCGAATCACATTTTTTGAAAATCCACGCGGGCTCCGCGGCCACCACCTCTCGCATCACCGCGGCCACGCACTCCGCGGCGTCTTCAGCAGCAGCGGCGCGGGTGTCGGTGTCCACGCAGATGACGTCCGCGCGGCTCTCCGCCCAAAATGTGGTCTGCACTTCCGCCGTTAGCCCATGACGGAACGCTGCGCCGGCCAGTTCCGCGGCCCCGCTCAGATCATCGGCGATGACCACCACCGTCTTCACGCGAGAGGAGAACCCAGCCGCGTCGCCAGCCGCACCGCCTCGTACAAGCTGTTCGCGCTCGCCTTCCCCTGCCACGCGATGTCGAACGCCGTGCCGTGATCCACGCTCGTACGGACCACCGGCAGACCCAGCGTCGTGTTGATCGCCGCGTCAAACGCCAGGGCTTTCAAGGGAATGTGTCCCTGATCGTGATACATGCAGACGAACGCATCCGTGCGCTGCCGTCGGGTTGGGAGAAAAGCCGTATCGGGCGGCAGCGGTCCCTCGATCTGCCAGCCTCGCGCCCGGGCCGCCTCCACGGCCGGCTGAATCAAACGTTCCTCCTCGCGGTTGCCGAAGAGGCCCCGCTCTCCGGCGTGGGGGTTCAACCCGCAGACCGCAATCACCGGCGCCCGTCCCCGCAGCCGTCGCAGCGCATCCACCGTGAGTTCGATGACATCAAAAATCCGCGCCGCGCTGAGCAGGCCCGGCACCTCATGATAGCCGACGTGCACCGTCGCAAAACTGCACGTCAGCTCCGGCGAGGTCAGCATCATGCAGGAGCGCGCCGCCTTCATTCGCTCCGCAAAAATTTCCGTGTGCCCCGGATAGCGGTGTCCCGCTGCATGCATCGCCTCCTTGTTCAACGGCCCGGTCGCCACCGCTGAGACTTGTCCCGCCAGTCCGGCTTCAATGCTCGCAATCACGTACCGGAACGCCGCGTCACCGCACGCTGCGCTCACTGCGCCCGGTCGAACCCCCGAGCCTGCGATGCAGTTCAAATCGAGCACCGCGGGGCGAACCACTGTCGCGTAGTGCATCGACCACGTCGCGTGGTCGAAAATGGGAACTTCGAAGCGCAAGCCGAGCAACGCGGCGACTCGGCGCAAGACTCCCGCGTCACCAAAAATCACCGGCGTACATTCGTCCGTGATCGCCGCGTGGTTGATCAGTCGCAGACAAAGCTCCGGTCCAATCCCCGCGGGATCTCCCATGGTGACAGCAATGCGTGGCTTTCCGTGTGCGTTCATTCGGCGATTTTGATCGTGGGACTATTCGGCAGTTCCCGAATCAAAACGAGAGTAAGACCACTTGAGTCGAGGGAGGCGCGCTCAATTCCAGTCGCACACGAGAACCGAACTTTTGGACCTCGAATAGTGCGGCGCAGGCCGCTGCCGACGGGTGCGGGACGCGGACTTGAGAGAGTGGGCCACAGACCACCCACCACCGTTCTGCCGGACGCATGGTTCTGGTCGCGCCTTCGTCGTCGCTCCAGAAAAAAGCCCAGTTCCTCCGGATGACGGAGGAGCTGGGCTGTTCTGCAGCGTTTTACCGTTACTGCATCAAGAGTGCTTCCACCAGGCCGACTCCCGTCGTTCCGGCCTTGCCGCGGACGATCGTGGTGTAAACGCCTGGTGACAGCGTCACGAGGATGGCTGACTCCTTGTCATTTGTTGGAGGATACCCCGTGGCCTGGATCTGCGCCTGCTGAGTCGACTTCCAGTCGTCATTTGACGCGATTATCGTAGAGCCTTGGTAAAGCTCGAGGACCGTGTCGGCGAGAGCTCCCGCGACGCCCAACGGTGTCAGCGATGGCCCCGTCGCGCGAACCAGGATTTTGACCGGCGCGGTACCGCGGATGATGAAGCCTCCGATCAGCACATTGTCGCCGGTGCCAATCGCGCCACGAGCCGCGATGTTCACAATGGGCGCAACTCCCACGACGGGGTTGTGCGAGTAGTTGCGGCCGTTATGCGGGGTCGCTGCATACGGGAATACTTTATTATAGATCGCGTCGTTGGCGCTGACGTTGTCGATACCATCGGCGGAACGAATCGTCAGCGGATTGGTGCGCAGGTCGCTGATCACGGCCGTGACCGCAATATCGACCACATCATCGCCGAACCGCCGGCCATTCGGCCAGCCGCCGGCGATCGTCCCGGCAGGAAACCCCGGGAACCCGGCTTGAACTTTCGACGTCAGTGCGTCCCCGCCGAACACGCTGAGGCGTGAATAGCCGGCATCGTCCTGATTCGCACCTTTCAGGCGCGCCGCATCGGTGGACAAATCGACCTTGATCAAGTCGGGGATAAAAATGCCGGCGAGATCGGCCCGGCCCGTTTCCGGTGCAGTCTTTTTTCCACCGAAGACGATCGCGTTGATCAGTGCCGCGAGTTCGGGGGTGTCCGCGTACTTCTTAAACAGCGCGATATCG